>CAZDFZ010000199.1:0-3234 GCA_964504855.1 uncultured Aliarcobacter sp. | reverse complement strand
ATTTGAAAAATCTGCATCAAGTCCTAATTTTTTAAGTGCAGGAGTTGTTCCTAATCTAAATCCACCTGAAAAACAAACTACTTTATAACCCATTTTTTGAAGTGCTGGAACCAATTCCATAGCTCCTGGCATTAAAGGAAGATTTGAGCAAATATCAACAACTTTTTGGTAATCCATACCTTTTAAAAGTGCAACTCTTGTAGTTAAAGATTCAAAAAAATCCAGTCTTCCACTCATTGCCTCTTCAGTAATTTTTGCAACTTGTTCTCCAATACCTAATTCATCCGCAAGAAAGTCTATAGTTTCTCCATCCATAAGTGTCGAATCACAATCAAAAACAGCTAATTTCATTAATTTTCCCTAGTTTTATTCTTTAAAGGGTATAATTTTAGCCAAATTAAACTAAATATACTAAAGGATTGTTTATCCAATGTTTGAAACACTTATTCAAAAACTTCAAGAAGATAAATACTTAACACTTGAAACTACACCTCAACATGAGCCATCAATGGCTAACATTATTGAGAAAATAAAAAATTTTAAATTACAAGATAAAGTAGATGGTTTTTCATGCACAGATAATCCCCTTGCAAAACTAAAATATAACGCACTATTCGCAGCACTTAAATTACAACAAGAGTTTCAAAAGCCAGTAATCGCAACTATGAGTATGAGAGATAGAAATAAAATTGCTTTACAATCAGATTTAATGGGAGCAAATGATTTTGATGTAAGAGCAATTTTAGCTCTAACTGGAGACCCAGCAAAAATGAGTGACCAACCTCATACAAAAGGAGTATTTGAAGCAAACTCACTTATGCTTTTAAAGATCATAAAATCATTTAATTGTGGAATGGATTTTGCAGGTCGTCCTTTTAAAATTGAACCAAAAGAGATTTTTCCATTTGCAGTTGTAAACTCTTATGCAAAAAATTTCTCTTCTTTAGAGAAAAAAATGAATCAAAAAATTCAAAATGGAGCTTTAGGAATCATCTCACAACCTGTTTTTGATATTGAAAATGCTAAAAAACTATTAGAATCTTTTGAAATTTCTAAACAAGATGTTGAAGGAGAAAAGAAAAAAGCTCAACTAATTTTTGGATTATTTCCAGTAACGAAACTCCGAACTGCACTATTTTTATCAGCTCAAGTTCCAGGTATTCATGTTCCTCAATTTTGGATAGATGCACTTGAAGCAGCACATCATATTTCAGAAGAGCAAGAGTATAAAGTAGGAATGCAATTAAGTAAAAATCTATTTGATGAGATAAACAAACTTCATCCAAAAGTTCACTTAATGACTGCAAATAGATTTGATATAGCAAGTGAGATTATCTCTTGAAATTAGCATCTATTGATGTGGGACTAAAAAGAATTGGAGTTGCTATTTGTTTAGCTTCAAATATCGTAACTCCACAAAATGCCATCCTAAGAAAAAATAGAAACCAAGCGGCCAACGATGTAAATGCTTTTTTAAAAGAGTGGGAAATTGAAAAACTAATAGTTGGATTTCCAAGTTCTAGTGAAGATACACAAAATAGAATCAAACACTTTGTTGGTTTACTTGAATTAAAAATCCCTTTTGAATTTCAAGAAGAAAATATGAGTTCCATAGAAGCAGAAGAGATGATGAAAGGCGAAATCAAATACAAAAGAGATGGAAGAATTGATTCACTAGCTGCTAAAATAATACTTGAAAGATTTTTGGCTAAAAAGCCATAATCTTACTAATTCAAAACATTCACAACAACAGCAATAGCAAAACCACCATCATGTGTTATAGAAAGATATGATTTTTTTATACCAAACTTTTCTCTAATTTTTTTCTTATATTTAATTTTTGGATTTCCAAGCTTTCCTTTTGATATTTTAATATCATGAAAACCACAAAGAGCTCCAATTCCTGTTCCAATTGCCTTTGAAGCTGCCTCTTTTGCAGCCCAAAAACCAGCTGCTGTATCAATTCTTTTTACTAGCTCTATTTCTTTTGGATTTAAAAACTTCTCATAAGCTTTTATTCCAAACTTTTCATGCATCTTTTCTATTCTATTTATTGAAGTTATATCTATGCCTATCATTTAAACCTATCTTTTGTATAATCCCGTCTATGAAACTATTTATTAAAAAATTATTATACCTTATCATCATGCTTTTTATTATTAGCCTAATATCGTTTTTAGCAATAAATGCAGCACCTAACTCTTTTTTTGCAAGCGGTGAATTAAATCCAAATATTACACCTGAATCAATTGAACAATTAAAAGCTGTTTATGGACTTGATAAACCACTATATGTTCAATTCTTTTCTTGGGTTACATCTATTTTACAACTTGATTTTGGAATTTCATTTTCAAGTGGAGAAATGGTGAAGGACGAAATTTTAAATAGAATGCCTATAACTTTGATTTTAAATATCGTCTCAATGGTTTTAATATTTATTATCTCTTTATATTTTGGGATAAAATCCGCACTCAATAAAAACTCATTTTTTGATAAATTCACTGGTCAATTATCACTATTAAGTTTTGCAATGCCATCATTTTATTTAGCACTTTTAGGAGTTTTAATATTTGCTATAAAATTTGAAATATTACCAATAGCTGGACTTCATAGTGTAGCAAAAGATGGAAGTTTAAATTATTATTTAGACTATGCTTGGCATTTGATACTTCCTATTTTTATTATAGTTTTTGGTGGTATTGGAAGTTTGATTTTATATATTAGAAGCTTAACTATTGAGATTTTAAAATCTGATTATATCTTTTTTGCAAAGGCTCGTGGATTAACTCAAAAACAAATTTTAAGATATTACATTTTACCAAATTTGTACCCTCCAGTTATCACTCTTTTAGGGCTTTCTCTTCCTGGAATTGTTGGTGGTTCAGTGGTTTTAGAAACAATATTCTCAATTGATGGAATGGGATTATTATTTTATCAAAGTGCTTTAAGCCATGATTATCCCGTAATTATGGGGATTTTAATAATTGGCGCCTTTTTGACACTAATTGGTAATATGATTGCTGATTTAGTTTTACTAAAACTAAATCCAAATTATGAAGAAAAATAGATTTTACTACAAGGAAAAATTTTGCAAATTTTAAAAACTATAGAAGAGTTGCAAGAAGTTAGAAAAAATATAACAGGAACTGTTGGATTTGTACCAACAATGGGTGCTTTACACAATGGTCATATTTCACTTATCAAACAAGCTAGAGATGAAAATGATATTGTAAT
>CAZDFZ010000198.1:0-3238 GCA_964504855.1 uncultured Aliarcobacter sp. | reverse complement strand
ATAAATGAACAAACAACAACTAGCTGCAAAGATTTGGGAATCTGCAAACCAAATGAGGTCAAAGATTGAAGCAAATGAATATAAAGATTATATTCTAGGTTTCATTTTTTACAAATATCTTTGTGATAAAGTTGAAAGATTTGCTAAACAAGAGGGATATACTGCTGAAGATATAGCAAGTTTATCTGAAGAAGATAGTGAAAGTGTTGAATATTTTAAAGAAAATCTAGGTTTTTTTATCTCTTATGATAATTTATTTTCTACTTGGATAAAAGTAGGAAAAGATTTTGATGTATCAAATGTAAGAGATGCAATGTCAGCATTTAATAGACTAATCCATGATAACCATAAAAAGCTATTTGATGGTATTTTTACTACTTTAGAAACAGGACTTAGTAAGCTTGGAGAAAATTCAGCTTCACAAACAAAAGCAATTAGCTCACTTATTCATTTAATCAAAGATATTCCAATGAACTCAAAACAAGATTATGATGTTTTAGGGTTTATTTATGAATATCTTATTTCTATGTTTGCAGCAACTGCTGGTAAAAAAGCAGGAGAGTTCTATACCCCTCACGAAGTATCAGTTTTAATGTCTGAAATTATTGCCCATGAACTAAAAGATAAAAAAGAAATCCAAATATACGACCCTACAAGTGGTTCGGGTTCTCTACTTATAAATATTGGTGCAAGTGTTGCAAAACACATGGATGATGAAAATAATATCAGATACTACGCACAAGAGTTGAAGCAAAACACTTACAACTTAACAAGAATGAACTTAGTTATGAGGGGAATTATCCCAAGTAACATAGTAACAAGAAATGCAGATACTTTAGAAGAAGATTGGCCGTATTTTGATGAAAGTGATCCAACAGGAACTTATAACCCCTTGTACATAGATGCAATTGTCTCAAATCCTCCATATTCTCAAAAATGGGATAGTGAAAACAAAGAATCAGACCCAAGATATTCAAGATTTGGATTAGCACCAAAAACAAAAGCAGATTATGCCTTTTTACTTCATGATTTATACCACTTAAAACCTGATGGAATTATGACTATTGTATTACCTCATGGTGTATTATTTAGAGGTGGAGAAGAAGGAGTAATTAGAAAAAATCTAATTGAACAAAATCATATAGATGCCATTATTGGATTACCTGCTAATATTTTCTTTGGTACAGGTATTCCTACAATTATCATCGTTTTAAAACAAAAAAGAGAAAACAGTGATATTTTAATAGTTGATGCTTCAAAAGGCTTTGAAAAAGTAGGGAAGAATAATAAACTAAGAGCAAGTGATATTAAAAAAATAGCAGATACAGTAATAAATCGAACTACAATAGATAAATATTCAAGAGCAGTAAGTCGTGAAGAAATTAGAGAAAATGAATATAATCTAAATATCCCAAGATATGTTGATAGTTCAGAAGCTGATGAAAGTTTTGATATATATGCAACGATGTTTGGTGGTATTCCAAAATCTGAAATTGAATTATTAAATATTTATTGGCAAAGTTTCCCAACTCTAAAAAGTGCATTATTTGATAATATTGAAAGTGAATATACACATCTAAAAACTAATGATATAAAACAAACTATTATTGAAAATACCGATGTGAAAACATTTATTAGAAATTTCAACTTATCATTTGAAGATTTTAATAGTTTTCTAAAAACTGAACTTTTAGAGCAATTACTAACTCTTAAAATCCAAAAAGAGCAAACAATTTTAGGTAATGATATATTTAAAAGACTTGAAAACATCCCATTAATAGACAAATATGAAGCATATCAACTACTTGATGATAACTGGCAATCAATCGCAACTGATTTAGAGATTATCCAAACAGAAGGCTTTGAAGCAACAAAACAAGTTGATGCAAATATGGTAATAAAAAAGAAAAATGGTAAAGATGTAGAAGTTCAAGAGGGCTGGTTAGGTCATATTATGCCATTTGATTTAGTTCAAGAAACATATTTAAAAGATGAATTAGAAGCTTTAAAAGCCAAAGAAGATAGACTTTTAGAGATAACAGCTCAATACGAGGAAATTTTAGAATCTCTTAGTGAAGATGAAAAAGAAGAAGATACAGTAAAAGAATCAAAAGATGCCTTTGTAAATGCAGAAGTTGTAAAAGTTGCTAAAGATATTAGAGCAGAAATTAAGAAAAAAGCTAAGTTTGATGAAGATAGTTATGAACTGAAAATGTTAAAAGTAGATGATTTAATATCAGAAGAAAAAACACTAAAAAGAACAATAAAAGAAGAATCTGAAAAACTTCACATAAAAACTAAAAAAACAATTGAGAATCTTAGTGATGCACAAGTATATGAACTACTTGAATTAAAATGGATAGAGCCACTAGAAGATAAATTATATAAACTTCCAAATGGAATAATCAATAATCTAGTAAATAAAATCCAAGAAATCTCTGTAAAATATGAAACAACATTAAAAGACATAGAAAATGAAATAAAAGATACAAGTAAAGACTTATCTTCAATGTTGCATGAATTAGATGGAAAAGAGTTCGATATGCAAGGTTTAAAAGCATTTCAAGAGCTTTTAGAGGTTAAATAATTATGTCTAAGAATAAAGTTCCAGAAATATGCTTTAATGGTTTTAGTAAGGAATTAGTAGAAACAAGATTGGGAGATATTTGTACTATCGGAGATATAGACCATAGAATGCCTAAATCAGTTTTAGAAGGAATCCCTTATCTTATGACTGGTGATTTTATTGATAATAATGGTCTTGACTTTAAAAATTGTAAATTTATATCTATTGAAGATTATGAACAATTATCTAGAAAAATAAAACCTGAAGTAAATGACATATTATTTGCACGATATGCTTCAGTTGGAGATGTTAGATATGTTGAAACAAATATTAAATTTTTAATATCTTATTCTTGTGCAATTATAAAATGCAATAAGGATATTGTAGGAAGATTCTTATTTTATTATTTACAATCAAATAGAATTCAATATCAAATTGAAATAAATATTAATACTGGTTCACAGAGAAATATAGGTATAGATTCTCTAAAAAAATTAACTATCTTTATTCCTAAAATAGAAGAACAAATAAAAATAGGTAACTACTTTCAACACCTTGATATTTTCATAGAGAAAAAAGAAAAAAAATATCAAAAACTAAAACAGTTTAAAAAAGCAATGCTTGATAAAATGTTTCCTAAAAATGGAGCTGATACTCCTGAAATAAGATTTA
>CAZDFZ010000197.1:0-3280 GCA_964504855.1 uncultured Aliarcobacter sp. | reverse complement strand
CTTTGGGAATTTAAACCCAAGATATTTTTAATAATAGTTAAATTATTTTTAATTTTTTCTTTTAATAAATCTTTATTCTCTATAATATAATCCAAAGATTCATTGGCTAAGGCTGTATCAAATAAAGATGGAGCAGTTGAGTAAATTATTGGTTTAGCTCTATTTGTTAAAAAATCTATAATTTGTTTTGATGCTAAAATATAAGCTCCATAAGAGCCATAAGCTTTTCCTAAAGTTCCCATTTTTACGTGATAAGGTGTAGGTTTAATTTTATAATAATCAAAAATTCCTAAAAGATTATCACCAATTACACCAAAGCTATGAGCTTCATCAACGATTAAAATAGCTTTTTTCTCATCTGCAATTTGAAATATCTCAATAGGTGCTAAATCACCACCCATAGAATAAACACCTTCAATTGCTATGATGTTTCTACCATTTCTTTGGTTTTGTGAAATCTTTTTTTCTAAATCTTCAAAATCATTATGATTAAAGATAATTACTTGTTCTGGTTTTAGAAGTTTAGTTGCTAATATTCCACTTGCATGATACTCTTCATCGATAAATAAAGTGTCATTCTTTCTACAAAGTGCTTCTATCATAGAAATATTTGCTAAAAATCCAGAACCTAAAATCACACCTGCTTCAAAACCATTTACTTCACATAATTTTTCTTCAAATTTTTTGTGAATTTTACTGTAACCATTTACTAGCATAGAGGCTTTTGGTGAGTGATAATTTTCTTTTAGTAGTGTTTCATAAGCATTTTGAAAAAGTGTTTTGTTTGTAGATAGTCCTAAATAATCATTTGAAGCTAAATCAACTAAATCATCATCGAAAAGTTCTCTAGTTCTGAAACGATTTGATTTTTTAATAGATTCTAATTCTTTTGAGTACAAAGATTTCTCCATGAGTATTTATTTATTATATCAAAAAAGTACTAATAAAAAATTAAATTTAAGTATTTGGGTAAAGTGCTAGATTATTGCTACTATGAGTTGTTATAATTCTTTCATCTAATTTTATATACAAGTCGAGAAAAAGTAAGAGATGTTGTTCTAACAGTATCTTTTGCTTTTTTTGATATTTCTTAAATTGTGATATTCTCAATAAAATCTATACTCTCATCACAAATGATAATAGCATCAATACAATATGGAATATCAAGTTTTTTTGTTTGGATGTAGTAATCAACACTTCTTTTTATTTTTGATAATTTTGATTTTGTAATGTTATTTATAGCAGTTTCATAATCTTGAGCTGATTTTACTTCGCAGAAGTGATAAATAGAATTTTTTTTAGCGATTATGTCAATTTCGCCAAGTTTTTTTGCATAGAAGTTTTTTTCAACTATTTCAAAATTTAAATCTTGTAAAAAAGAGATTGCTTTTTTTTCTGCAATTTCTCCTTTTTCTTTACTCATATTTTCAACCACCACCAACAAACTGTAAAAGCTCAATTTTGTCATCGTTTTTTGGAATAAAGTTGTTCCATTCGTCTTTTTTTACAATATTCATATTAACAGCAGCTGCCATTACTTTATTTTCTATTTGTAAGTTTGTTATAATATTTTGAAGTGTGAATGAGTCATCAAACTCTTTTGTTTCACCATTTATAATTAGTGTCATTTTATACCTTTTTATATTTTTTATAAAGTTTGATTATACAAATAGTTTACTTATTTCCTAATATTCAAAGTTTTAAATCTATCACCCATTCCAGTTGGTTCTAATAATATTTTTACTTTTTGTGTCTCTTTAAGATAATATTTTTCATCAACATTTGCTTTTAAAATTTCTAATAAATCTAAAATTCCAAACTCTATTAAAGATTTTAATTGAGTATTGAATTTTATATGGTTTATTCCACACTCTTTAAAACAATCACTTAAATAATTAAAATGAACATCATATGTAATATCAGAATTTTTAAATAGTTTTTCTAAATCTAAATTTTCTTCAAAAATAGGGTAAACAGAATGCTTTTCATAAACCCTTGTGGAAAAATCATTTCTTGGATATCTATCTCCATAATCAAAAGTTAGAAATTCAAAAGTTTTTATATTTTTACAAAGAGTTTCCACAAAGTCTTTATATGAAAGGGCAACTTCACCTTTTGTAATATCATATTTTTTACAATGATTAATTATATTTTCATCGATACAATCAATAAATTCTATTTTATGATTCGAAACAAAGGCTTGTTGTAAAATATTTTCTTTATTTGTATAAACTAAATCACAAGAAAAAGCATCAAATATTTCATTTGCAACAATATAAGCATTTTCTAGTTTTACTTCATTTATATCATCATAGTGTTTTAGATTTATAATATCCCCAAAAGAGTCATTTATATATTTTTTTTGTTGCTCTTGAAGATTTGGAAATCTTTCAACTATTGCAAAATTTAGAGTTTCTAAAAGTTGTGGTTTTAAAGTGTAAATAAACTGAATAATATCAGCTAACAAATATCCATGATGAGCACCAATTTCTAAAATTGTTGTATTACTTGGTAAAAATCCTTCTTCAATGGAAGATACTATTTTTTTCGCAATTGCACCACCAAAAAAAGAGGAAGTTGAAACAGAAGTGAAAAAATCACCATCTTTCCCTATTTGTTTGTAATTTGAATAATAAGAGTTTTGACCATAAAGCCAATCGTTGAAATAATCATTAAATTTTATCATAATTTATTGTATCAAAAAGAGCTATAAATAAAGGTTTTATATGGGGAAAAAGTAACTTCTTTGTAATAATTGTATGTTATAATAAATATAACTCAAAAAGGAGAAACTATGGAAAAAAGAACAAAAATATTAGCAACTTTAGGCCCAGCAAGCCATAGTGTTGAAATGATCGAAGGATTGATTAAAGCTGGTGCAAATATGTTTAGATTAAACTTTTCACACGGTAGCCATGAATATCATTTAGAAACATTAAACAATATTAGAACAGCCATGAAAAATGTGGGTAAAACAGTAGGTATTTTACAAGATATTTCAGGACCAAAAGTTAGAATTGGTGATTTAACAGAGCCATTTGAATTATATAGAGATGATATTATTACATTCTTAAAAGATGAGATTGTTGGATATAAAAAAGCTGAAAAAGAGTATGTTGTATCAATTAATTATCCAGATATTTTAGGAAAAGTAAAAATTGATGAATATATATATTTATATGATGGAACAATTAGAGCAAAAGTTATAGAAACAGGATTAGAAGTAAAAGCAAGAATTGAAAATCATGGAATTTTATCTTCAAGAAAAGGTGTAAATTTC
>CAZDFZ010000196.1:0-3283 GCA_964504855.1 uncultured Aliarcobacter sp. | reverse complement strand
GCTGCTGCTGTCTCTTCTAAAGATGCTGCTGCTTCATTTGAGCTTATATTTAATTAAGCCAAAACTCTCATAAAAATGCAACTTTAAAAATACTTGCAAAAAAAGAAGAACCCTTAATGATTTACTATGATACATTAGTAAAAACAATTGAAACTTACTTACCAAATGGGAGTTTTTGGATACCAGAACTTGTTGTGATTTCGCTTCTAAGTGAATGGATTATAGAAGAAGAAAAATCAACTTATTTTTATCCATATTTAAAAGATATTAATTATTTAGATTTAATTACTAGATATGATAGTAGTAAAAAAGAGTTAATTCAAAATCAAAAAGAAATAATAATGAATATGTATAAACTATCTTCAAAATTAATTGAGAAATTAAAAAAAGTTGAATATAAGATAAATACTAGTCGTAAAAAAATAAAAAGAAAAAATTAATTGAAGGGAAAAAATGAATTCTAATCAGAATATTATAAATGAATTATTTAGCTTTGATGATATTGTTGATGAATTTGGATTATTACTTGAAAAAGAAATTGAACCATCAGAAGCATTTAAAGAAATAGAAAAACGATTTGGAAAAGAGAGAATGGAAGCTTTTCTAAAAGATATGGATCTTAATTAAAATCAAAAATAATCTCTTTTTTAGTTAAAATCTAAAAAAGAGATCAATCTTCTAGCCCTTATTTTTTAATTATTTCCTATATTTTTTACTTAATACTTGGACTTATACTTTTCCAATCTTCTCTTAGCTCTTTTATAAGAGTAAATCTATCTTTTGGTGATGCAATTTCTGCATATTCATGTGGAGTAACTACCACTAATCCACCTTTTATTAAACTTGTAAATGTATTTGATTCAACTTTTGTTCCACCAAAAATAGAGAATTTCATTTCAAAACCACTTATGTCATAAAACTGTGAGTTTTTTCTAATAAGCTTTTTATACTTATCATAAACTAAACAATCAACTATAACTTTTGATCCATCATCACTTAAATCAACTTTACTAACCTTTCCTATTTGTACATTTTTATAATATACAGGTGAATCCACATTTACACTTGAAGCTGTAGGATCTTCAACTTTAAATACAGTTCCAAAATGAGAAGTTTCAACAGATGGTTGTCCATCTAATCCTATAAATTTAGTTTGTAAGGCTTCATTATCACTTTTAATAACTCCAATATTAACAGCCATTATTGTTGAACCTGCATTTGCTATTTCTTGAAAAGAAATTCTAGGTTTTTTTAGATAGAAGACTGTTCCTTCTTTTGCAAATGAAGCAAAATCATTATAAATTATAGCTTTTACTTCTACTTGTTGTTTTTCATTTAATTTTACATTTGTAACTTTTCCTATATTTACACCTTTATATGTAAGTTGTGAAAAGTTTTCTTGTAATCCTTCAACATCATTAAAAACAATAGTTATGCTATTAGTAGATGTTCTCATAGCATCTTCAGAAGCATAAATTTGCATATTCTCAAAAGCTACATTTGAATCTGTATCAAGATTTATTGAACCATCTATTAAAGAAGAGAAATTATCCACTTCAAATAAGATTCCACTTAAACTAGCTTTTAAATTAACCACACCTTTTTTATAAAATCTACTTTTATTTGTAATATATTTTTTATATGGTGTGTATATAAATAGACTTACTTTTGATTTTTTATCATCAAATTTTATATCTTTTATAAACCCTATTTCTTGATTTTTATACATAATTGCCATATCAGTTTTAAGAGATACATCATTATCAAATAAAGCATCAACTGTAAATCCAGTATTATTTACTCTTCTTAATTTTTCCACATCTTTAAATGAACTATATAATTTAAACTCCTTAGATGTTGGCTTTACTCCATCTTTCTTTTCCGAAATCAAACCAATAGCACCATTTAATAAAGGCTCAACTCCACTATAATTTATATTTAAATTTAGATTCTTCATCTCAAAAAGTTTTGAACTCATATCATAAAAAAGAGCATTGTCATTTATCAAATCTTTGTATTTTTCATCGATTAAAATAGAAATTTTTACATTTTTTAGATCAGCTGTTAAAGCATAATTATCAACTCTTCCTATTTCTATATTTTTATAATAAACTTTAGATTTATCACTAATTGAATTTAGATTTTCACTTAAAAGTTCCAGTTTTATATTAGTAGCACTTTTTTTAATATCTTTTTTATTTATTGAAGTAAAAGTATCACTAAATTCACCTTTTTCATACTCTAAAGATATAAAATTTCCTTTTACTATATTTCCTAGATTTTTAACTCCATCAAAAGAGATAGTTGGTTCTTCCACAAAAAACTTTGTTTTATTTGTCAAAAGATATTTATAATCTTCATATACATAAGCTTTTCCACTTAAAATATTTTTATCTAGTTTTACATCTAAAACTTTTCCTATTTCAATACCTTTATAAAGAATAGGAGTATTTTCTTCAATACCAGTAACATCTGCAAAATTTATGTTAAAAATTTGTCTATTTTTTAAATCTTCTTTTTTACCATATAAAATATGAGCTTCATCTTTTGGAATTTTTGCCTCTTCTTTATTTGGTGTAATCACGGTAACTCCACCAACTAATGCAGAATATAAAGAACCAACTTCCACATTTAAACCACTTGCTCCATAACTTACTTTTAAAGCTTCATTTATAACAAATTGAGAACTTTTATTTACTAAATAATTGAATTTATCATAAATATAAGCTGTAAAATATACCTTTTCAAATACAAATTCTTTTGCAATAATTTCACCTATTTGAAAATTATTATAAAAAATAGGAGTTCCAACTTCTACATTATCTTTATCATTTGCAATTAAAGAAACATAATATCCATCATTTTCAAATTCATCATTTGGTTGAGTATCTAATCCATTAAAAAAATACTTACTATTGCTTTTATCAAACTCTTCATGGCTTTTAAAAGTAGGACTTAACTCAATTTTATATCCACTTATTAAAGTATTTAATCCTGATACTTTTGTAAGTGAAACAGTAGGTTTTTTAATCCAAAAAGATGAACCTTCGCTAGCTACATATTTTGCAACATCTTTATCAACTAAAATATTTACATTTACACTTTTCAAATCTTCATGCATAGAAATTTTTGTAACTTTTCCAAGTTGTAAACCTTTGTATTCCAAAGGTGTTACATTCTCTTTTAATCCATCTGCACTTTTGAAAACAACTACAATATTTGTACCTTTTTTCATATAAGACTCATAAGCTATCCAACCTAAAATCCCTAAAATAATAAGTGG
>CAZDFZ010000195.1:0-3295 GCA_964504855.1 uncultured Aliarcobacter sp. | reverse complement strand
TAAATCCTGAATATTCATCTGTTGAAGTTGATTTATATAATCCTTGTTCTCCAAATTCAAGACTTGGTATCACAAAAGCAAATTTTGATGAATCTCAATTAGAGTTTTTAGATGGATTTCATTTTCATGCACTTTGTGAACAAAATGTAGATGCACTTGAAGGTGCATTAGCTGCATTTGAAAAAAACTTTAGTCAATACTTTGATAAGTTAAAATGGGTAAATTTTGGTGGTGGACATCATATCACAAGAGCTGATTATGACGTAGAAGGTTTAATCAAACTTTTAAAAGATTTTAAAGCTAGATACCCTCATCTAAAAGTTTATATGGAACCAGGTGAAGCTGTTGGTTGGCAAACTGGATATTTAGTAGCAACTGTTTTAGATGTTATTAAAAATGGAATGAATTTAGCTATTTTAGATACAAGCGCTGAAGCTCATATGCCAGATACTCTTGCTATGCCTTATCGAGCAATGATAAGAAATTCAGGAGTTGCACTTGAAAAAGAGTTTACATATAGACTTGGTGGAAATACATGTTTAGCTGGAGATATTATTGGTGATTATTCATTTGATAAACCTTTAGAGGTTGGTGATAAAATCATATTAGAAGACATGATTCACTATACGATGGTAAAAACAACAACTTTTAATGGTATAAAATTACCTTCAATAGTTATCAAAAAAGATGAGAATTGTTACCAAGTTGTAAGAAATTATGGATATGATGATTACAAAGTAAGACTTTCTTAGGAGTTTGAATGGGGCATGAGAGAAATATTATAGGTAGTGAATTTTCAGATATGGAAGTAATTGATACTAAAAAATCTATAAAACACGACTATAAAGATAAAACTAGAAAAAGAGAAAAGCTAAAAGAAAAAGAAGAAGATGGAAATAAGAAAGTTCAAATTTGGGTTAGAAAAGAGACCTTAGAATATGAACAACAACTTACAAAACTTCAAATTGAACTTTTAAAATTACAAAATCATGTAAAAGAAAAAGGTCTTAAAATTCTTATGATTTTTGAAGGAAGAGATGCCGCTGGAAAAGGTGGAACTATTAAGCGAATTACTGAGCATCTAAATCCAAGGGGTGCTAGGGTTGTTGCTTTAGAAAAACCAAGTGATATTGAAAGAACTCAATGGTATTTCCAAAGATATACTCAATATCTTCCAAGTGCGGGTGAAATTGTACTTTTTGATAGAAGCTGGTATAACAGAGCAGGTGTTGAGCCTGTTATGGGATTTTGTACAACTGAAGAACATCATGAATTTTTAAGAGAAGTTCCTGAGTTTGAAAAGATGCTTGTAAAATCTGGAATTATTTTAATGAAATTTTATTTCTCAGTTTCAAAAAAAGAGCAGCTAAAAAGATTCCAAAAAAGAGAAATAGATCCTTTAAAACAGTATAAATTATCTCCAGTTGATAAAGAATCGCAAAATTTATGGGATAAATATACAATAGCTAAGTTTTCTATGTTAATGGCTTCAAATACAGACATCGCCCCATGGACTATAGTAAAAAGTGATGACAAAAAGAGTGCTAGACTTAATTGTATAAGATATATCCTATCAAATATAGAGTATCAAAACAAGATAAAAGATGAAGATTTTTTCAAATTGGATACAAATATTCTTATAAGTGGTACCCATGAAATTGAAAAAATGGAACAAGATAATAAATTTGCAAGGTTGTCACAATGAATTTAGCTGATTTTGAAAAAACAACACAAAGTGGATTGTATCTTTCAAAAGAAGAACATCCTACTTTTGGTAAGAAATATATTGCTAGATTTCAACATGAAAAAAAACGATATGTTAAAGTTTTGGGTTATACAAAAAAAGATAATTTAACAAAAAAAGATGCCATTGAATTATTAGAAACTTTTAAGAATTCAGTTATTAAAGATGAAATAAAAATCGAAGAAAAAAATAAAGTACAGGAAAAAAAATTGCCAGTAAAAGATAATGAAGCCCTAAAAAAACTACAAGAAGAAAATGAATTATTAAAATCTATTTTAGGTGATTATAAAAAATTAAATCCTCAAGTTTTAGCAGAAGGTATTCAAAAAATATATGATTTAGACTCTTTGAAAAAGTATCAAATTGAGCTTATAAAGCTTCAAAATTATTTGGAAAAAGAGAATAAAAGAATGATTATTCTTTTTGAAGGAAGAGATGCTTCAGGAAAAGGTGGAGCAATTAGAAGAATTACAAGATATATGAATAATAAACATTATAGAATTGTTGCTCTTGGAAAACCTGATGATACACAAAGAAATCAATGGTTTTTACAAAGATATATTACTCATTTTCCAACAGGTGGAGAGATAGTTTTATTTGATAGATCTTGGTACAATAGAGCTATGGTTGAGCCGATTTTTGGTTTTTGTACACCTGAAGAACATGAAATTTTTATGGAAGATATTGTTAATTTTGAGCAAGATTTAGTAAGACAAGGAATGATTTTAATTAAACTTTATTTCTCTGTTTCAAAAGAAGAACAAAAAAGAAGATTTGATAGAAGAATTGAAGATCCATTAAGACAATGGAAATTCTCAGAAGTTGATATGCAAGCTCAAGATTTATGGGATGAATTTTCAGAAAAAAAATATGAGATGTTAAGAAGAACTACTTCAAGATCGGCTCCTTGGCACATTGTAAGAAGTGATGATAAACATGAAGCAAGACTTGAAGCTATGAAAATAATTTTAAATTCTGTTGATTATGATGGAAGAAATTATTCATTAGACTTTGATGCAAATGAAGAGATAAATATTTCTGTTCAAAAAGAACTTCTACAAATGAGAAAATCAAAAGATTACTAAATCTTTTGGTTTTAGCAATACAAAAAAATCTTTCAAAAATATACAAAACTACCCACAAATTACTTCAATAATGATGTTTTATTAAAGCCTTAGTAATTTTTCGATAAAATCAGCGTTAAAATTATAATAATCGGAGTAACTTTAATGGAATTTAACGCAAATAGAGTTGATGCAGCAAATGCTGTAGTAACTGCAACTATCACAAAAGAAGTAGTAGAATCAAATTTAGATAAAGTAGCAAAACAAGCTGCTAAAACTATGAATGTTCAAGGTTTTAGAAAAGGTAAAGTTCCTGTTGCTGTTGTTAAACAAAGATTTGCTGATAAATTAACAGAAGATGCAGAAGCTGAAGCATTAAGAAAAGTTTTAGATGGTGGTTTAAAAGAATTAAACATTGCAAATGCAGATTTAATTGGTGAACCAACTATTTCTAAATTTGATAAAAAAGAAAATGGTTCTATTGATG
>CAZDFZ010000194.1:0-3300 GCA_964504855.1 uncultured Aliarcobacter sp. | reverse complement strand
TTATATTATTTATATTTTTAATTCCTTTTATTATTGTTGAATTTTTAGGAATTTATGCTGGAATTTTATTTGTTTCAGGAAAAATCTTATTAGGTATTGTTTTGTATATTTCAAAAATTCCAATTGCTGTTGTAATTTTTTGGTTTTTTAATATTGCAAAAGATATATTATTACAGTTTAGATGGCTTAATTTTATTTATAAAAATCTAATATCAATAATAGATAAAATAAAACATTCAAAAATATATTTAATGATACAAGATAAAACTTCAATGATAAAAGATGAGATAAAAAAAAGATTTTTTACCTCAAAGATTGATTTTAAACAGAACCTTATAGAAATTTATAAATTATTGAAAGATAAGTTTAATAAAAGATCATAAACAACTTTTTATTAGTTTTATTCCTTTTTCAATTTGTTCAAAAGTAGAGTGAGTGTAGTTAAATCTTATTTCTCCATTTGGAGTTTTGTCTATATAAAATTGATTCCCTGGAACATAAACAACTTTTTGTTTAATACATTTTTCTACAAGTGCAAAACTATCAATATTCTCAAATTTTCCATATATAAACATTCCACCTTGTGGTTTTTCATATTTAAACTCTGGTAAATATTTATCTAGCTGTTCACAAAAAAACTCTGCTTTTTTCTTGTAATCATCTCTTATTTCTTGAAGGTGATTTTCGTATTTTGCTTCATCTTTTAAATACTCATTTAGTATGTACTGAGAAATTCCACATGAATGTAAATCAATACTCTCTTTTATAATCATCAAAGATTTGATTCTCTCTTCATCTGCTCTAATCCAACCAATTCTTAGACTTGGAACTAATGTTTTAGAAAAAGAGCCTAAGTGAAATGAGTTTTTAGGTATTTTTGAACTAATGCTTATATTTTTTTTATCAAAAAATAGTTCGCTATATGGAGAATCTTCTATTAAAACTCCATTTTCTTCACTTACTATTTTTGCTATTTCATCACGTTTCTCATCACTATATGTTGTAGCACTTGGATTTTGAAAATCTGGAATTAAATATGCTAATTTCGTATTTTTAAAACTTTGTTCAAACTCGTTTATATTTACACCATCAAATTCTAGTTTTACACCTTTCATATTAAGATGATTTAATCTAAAAATATTCATAGCACCCAAATAAGATGGTTCTTCGATTGTAATATCTTTATTCTCAAAATATTTTGCAAGTATATACATAGCTTGTTGGCTTCCTGTTGTTATTAGAATATTCTCTTTTGATGTAGTAAATCCTTCTTTTGTATATCTTGCAGCAATTTTATCTCTTAACTCATTTATACCATTGCTTATTCCATATTGGAATACTTTTGGATTATCAAATATTTTTAATGTGGCACTTTTTAAATCTTCACTTGGAAAAAGTTTTTCACTTGGAAGTCCACCTGCAAATGAGATAGTATTTTCATCAATTGATTCAAGAATTTCTCTTATAAATGATCTTTTTATCATAATATTATCCTTTTTGATTTTTGAAAGAATACAAAAATTGATAATTTATTACTTTACAATAAATGCTCAGATTATTATCTATTTTTGCTAAATTTATCTACAAAAAATGCTATAATTTAATATGAAGAAAAATACTTATGAAAAACGAGCAAAAATTGCAAACGATGTAATGAATTATATTTATAAATATATTGATACTAATATTAATATTGATGAATTGAGTATAGAGTTAAATATCAGTAAATTTCATCTTCATAGAATATTTAAAGACGAATTCGGTAAAAATATTTATGAAAGTATAAAATCAATCAGACTTCAAAAAGCTTCAAATTTATTAATAACAAATAAATATTCTACAATCACAGATATAGCACAAATGACAGGTTATAGTTCTCAAACTTCATTTCTTAGAGCATTTAAAGAAAGATTTGAAATGACACCAAAAGAGTGGAAGAATGGTGGATATAAAGAGTTCTCAAATAAAATAGTTGAAAAATTTACAAATCAAAATGATAATAGTGCAGGATTTGATATAACTCCTAGTATAGTTAAAATGCCAGAAATAAAAGGGTATTACATTAGGCATCAAGGTTATGATAGAACAATTAAAAAAACATGGCAAAAACTACAAACTTGGATTTATACAAATGACATAAAAGAGTATAAACAAATAGCGTTGCACCATGATAATCCAATTATTACACCTCTTGAAGAGTGTCAATATATTGCAATAGTTTGTCTTGAAAATGATGAACTAAAAGATGTTACACTTCCTAGCTTAATTATTCCAAAGGGAATTTATGCAAAATTTTCACTAAGTGGAAAATATGGAGATGTAATAAAATTAATTCAATGGGTTTATCACTATTGGTTGATTGATAGTGGATATGAAACAACTACAAATCCATCATATACAATCTATCACAAAAATCATTTTTTGAGTGATGATGAAGAGTTTATTTTAGATTATTATTTACCAATTAAATATGTGTAAGGGAGAAAATGAGTAATACAAGTTTAGAAAAAATAGGATCTTTTAATACAATTCTTGATCCATACAATGGAATAACTATTGAATCAAAAGACTTACCAATAGATGCACAAATATTTGAAACAAATCTTAATTTATTGATTGATAATGTAAAGAATAAAAGAAATCTAATATGGATTTATATAGACATAAAAAAATCTGATTTTATTCCAATAACAACTAAAAAGGGATTTGTTTTTCACTCTTGTGATGAAGAGTATATTTTGCTTGTAAAAAGATTAAGAGCAAATTGTGTGATTCCAACTGCTTCAAATCATACATTAGGTGTGGGTGCAGTAGTTATAAATGAAAAAAATGAACTTTTAGTAATTAAAGAGAGAATCTCAACTGTTGGTTATAAATTACCAGGAGGTCATATTGATGATGCAGAAATGATAACAACAGCACTTGAAAGGGAAGTTTTTGAAGAGACAGGAGTGATTGTTCAGTTTGAATCTATAATCTCTTTGGGGCATTTTTATCCCCATCAATTTCATAAATCAAATCTTTATATTTTATGTACAGCAGTTCCAAAAACTTATGAGATAAATATTCAAGATTCCCATGAAATAATAGATGCAAAATGGGTAGATGTAAATGAGTATATAAATGATGAGGAAGTTTTAGATTATGCAAAAGCAATTGTAATTGCTGCAATAAAATCAAAAGGGTTTTCAAGGGCAAATCAAGAGACACTTTGTCATATCAAAAAAGATTTTGAACTATTTTTCCCAATAGAAAGTTAGAAATTTGTATAATGCCAAAAAATAATAAATATAAAGGAAA
>CAZDFZ010000193.1:0-3307 GCA_964504855.1 uncultured Aliarcobacter sp. | reverse complement strand
TACAATTACACTTGAAGAAGCTTTATTTTTATTTAACCTTCCAAGAGTTGTTGGAAACACACAAAATGGTGATGAAATAAAAGCAAATATTGGAAGATTTGGTCCATATTTACAAGTAAAAACTAAATATTATTCATTAAAAACAGATGATCCTTATACGGTTGATTTGAATAGAGCTTTAGAAATCATAAAAGATTTAGATGAAGCAAAAGAGAAATCTACAATTAAAACATTTGATAAAGAGAAAATTCAAATTTTAATAGGTCAATATGGTCCATATATAAAACAAGGAAGAAAAAACTTTAAAATACCAAAAAGTGTAGAAGCAAATGATTTAACTCTTGAACAATGTTTAGAAATTATTGCAAAAGACTCTAAATCACCAAAAACTACTGCAAAAAAAGCTACAACAAAAAAAGAGCCAGCAGTTAAGAAAACAACTACAAAGAAAACGACAACAAAAAAGAGTACAACTAAATAATCATGAAAATTGGTATATTGTCAGATAGTCACTTAAAAAGTGGCTATACCAAAGATGTTGTTGATTTTCTAAAAGATGAAGGTTGTGAATATTTAATCCATGCTGGAGATTTATGTATAGAAAAAAATCTTGAGCTTTTAGAAAAATCAGGATTAAAATATATTGCAGTTTTTGGAAATAATGATAGAAATTTATTTGAATTATCTTCAAAATATAATATCAAACAAGAGCCATATTATTTTAAAATTAAAGATATCAAATTCAAACTTATGCATTTGCCTTATTATCTAACTTCTGATGCTGATGTTGTGATTTTTGGGCATACTCATATTTTCGAGAATGATTATAAAAATAATACACTTTTTGTAAATCCAGGAGAAGTTTGTGCAAGGGAAAAACCTCTAATTGAGTGCGTACAACTAGAGATTAAAGAAAATGAGTATATAATCCGCCGATATTTTAAAAAAATCAATGAAAATTTATTCCAGAAAGAAGAGTATAACTATGAGCGTTAATAAAATTTATTTATGTGCAATATCAAATATCGAAAGCGGTACTTGTAATGAAGATTGTAAATTCTGTACACAAAGTGTTAAATACAAAGCAGATATTCAAAGATATAGAAGAAAAGAGATTGATGAGATTGTAAAAGAGGCAATTATCGCAAGAAAGAATAGAGCTATTGGTTTTTGTTTAGTAACTGCTGGAACGGGTCTTGATGATAAAAGACTTGATTATGTTTGTAGAGCTGCAGCGGCTGTTAAAAAAGAGTTAGGTGATGAGTTATCACTAATTGCTTGTAATGGAATTGCAACTTTAGAACAATTAAAAGAGTTGAAAAAACACGGAATTGAAAACTATAATCACAATTTAGAAACTGCACAAGAGTTTTATAATGAAATTTGTACAACACATCCATGGGAAGATAGATACCAAACTTGTTTAAATGCAAAAGAGGCTGGATTACAACTTTGTACAGGTGGAATTTTTGGTTTAGGTGAAACGCAAGAGAATAGAATCTCTATGTTAAAATCTATTGCATCTTTGGAGCCTATGTCAGTTCCAATTAACTTTTTCCACCCAAATGAAGCTTTACCAATAGTTAAAAACTCAATAACAAGAGAAGAGGCATTTGGTTTAGTTAAACTTGCGCGAGAGTATTTACCAAATCAAATGATTATGATAGCAGGTGGTAGAGAAGTTATGTTTAAAGAACAAGAATATGATGTATTTAAATATGGAGCAAATGCTTTAGTTGTTGGAGATTATTTAACAACAGCTGGAAAATCTGCACAAGATGATATAGATGCTATTGAAGCTTTAGGATATGAAATAGCACTTGATTGTAAAACTAGATAGTTTTGTAGAGGGTAGAGATTTAAAATCTCTACTTTTTATTTAGCTTTTTTAGTAATTGTAATAATATCGTCTTTATAATCAACTTCAAATTTTGTTGGTTTGTCAATTAATTCAACAGCAACCCTAAAGAAGCCCTCACTTTTATGATTTCCTAATGCAATTCTTTTAAAACTTTTTGATTCTAATTCATCTTTCTTAGTGTTAAATTCAATATTAGCACTATAATCAATGATTAATTTATTCTCTTTTTCAACTGTAAATTTTTTAGATACTTTATGTTCTGTATGAATGATTAATTTGTTATCATTAAATTCAACTTTTAGAAACGGTAATATATTTTTAGTTAATAAAGGATTTTCTTCTTCTGTTGCATCTGGTCTTGGTTTTACATAAACAACTTGATTTGGTTCACCATTTTTTTGAACTTCTTTTTTAACTAATTCTTTTGTTTTTTGTTCTGTTTGTTTTTGTGTTTTTTGAATTAAATTATCAACTTCTTTTTTTGAATAACCTTTTTCTTCAGGTACAGCAACTTTTTCTGTAGAATTACTCTCAACTTTATTTTTATCTGCACCTGACATTTTTTCTTCCATTTCTTTTATGTATGAAGATTCTTCCATGGCTTTTTTAATTGCAGCTTCATCAACATGTTTTCCAAGTTCACTTTCATAAGTATCACTTGCCATAAAAGGATTTTCTCTTGCATTTAAGCTTAGACTTAAAACAATCGATAATGTAAATAAAAATAAAGTTTTCATTGTTCTGGCTCCAGGTTTTTTAGTTCAAAATACTCTTTTTGCAAATGAGCATTTTCTTTTTGTAATCTCAATATTTCGTCTTCGAGATACTCTTTTTTATATTTTAATGAATTATAAACTTGTAAAGAGTTATCTCCAAAAAGAACATTAGTTGCGTGATATGATAAGTAAACGGTAAGTACTAAAGAGAGTAGTACAATACCGATAAACTTATTAAACACACGCATTTTTTTCATAGGTTATTATTACTTTTTAAAAGGTTCTTTACCTAAATATTCACCATAACCAATTTCTGCTCCAATTTCAAGAAGTCTGTTGTATTTAGCGATTCTATCACTTCTTGCAGTACTTCCAGTTTTGATTTGTCCACAGTTTAATGCAACAGCAAAATCAGCAATAAATGCATCTTCTGATTCACCTGATCTATGAGACATCACACAGTTGTAATTATTTCTTTGAGCAAGTCTGATAGTTTGCATAGTTTCACTAACTGATCCAATTTGATTTGGTTTAATTAAAATTGAATTTGCAATTCCTTTTTTGATACCTTCAGCTAAAATTGAAGCATTAGTTACAAATAAATCATCACCAACTAATTGAACTTTAGAACCTAAAGTATCAGTTAATATTTTCCATCCATCCCAGTCATCTTCGCTTAAACCATCTTCAATTGAAACAATTGGATATTTAGAACATAAATCAGCATAAT
>CAZDFZ010000192.1:0-3362 GCA_964504855.1 uncultured Aliarcobacter sp. | reverse complement strand
TTCTGTGTTAAATCTACTTAAACTAAATCTAACTCCTGTATGAGCCAATTCACTATCGCTTCCAAAAGCATTCATAACTGGATTTGCTTCTAAATCTTCACTAGCACATGCACTTCCTGTACTTGCACCTACTCCATTTTGATTTAAATCCCAAAGCATAGATTCACCTTCAACACCTCTAAAAGAGATTAAAGTAGTGTTTGGAGTTCTATTTTCCTTTCCACCAATTACAACTGTTTCTGGTAATTCTAAAATTGCATTTTCTAATTTATCTCTTAATTTACTAACATGATTTTTTTCATAAGCAAGTGCCATAGTAGAAGTTGCAAGTTTCATTGCCCATCCCATTCCTACCATTGAAGCAACATCAACTGTTCCTGCTCTGTTTCCACCCATTTGTTCACCACCGTGAAATAATGGAGTTAATTCAAAACCTTTTCTTACATATAATCCACCAACACCTTTTGGTCCGTGAAATTTATGAGCTGAAAATGATAAATAATCCACATTGAAATCTTGAACATCAACAGGTAATTTTCCTATTGCTTGAGTTGCATCTGTGTGAAATGGCACACCTGCTTCTTTACAAATTGCTCCGATTTCTTTGATTGGGAAAATTTTTCCAGTTTCATTATTTGCCCACATAATTGAAACTAATGCTGTATCTTCTTTTATTGCATCTTTAACATCTGAGGCTTTTAAAACACCTTCTTCGTTTACATTTAAATAAGTTACTTCCACTCCTTGAGATTCTAAAAATCTACAAACAGCAGTAATTGATGGGTGTTCTACTTCTGAAGTTATAATATGTTTTTTATTACCTTTTAAAATTTTATCTATCCATATACCTTTTAAAACAGTATTATTACTCTCTGTAGCATTTGCAGTAACGATTACATCATCTTCATCAGCTGCGTTTATTCCTTCATATAAAAAATTTAAAGCTTCAACCATTTTTGGATGAGTTCCAGCTCCAAATTTGTGTAATGAGTTTGGGTTTCCATAGATATCACAAAAAAATGGTTTCATCTCTTCGTAAACTTTTGGGTCTACTATTGTTGTTGCATTATTATCTAAATAAACTTCCATAATTGTTCCTATAATTTTTATCTTAATTATTATATAAAAAGCACTACTAAATTTTTTAGGTTTTAATAAAACTTTTTCGTATTTTAATCTAAATAGGATAAAGTTTGTCTTAATTATAAAAAATAACTTATATTTTTTGTTATTTAACCTATTTTTTTCAAAGTCATAATTATATTTAAACTTTTATAAATAACTCCATTATGATTTAAATCATCTTTACTTTTTATATTTTTAGTTATACTTTTTAAATAGTTTATGATAAAATTTAAATAAGATATAAATTATCCTATTTAATTATTTAAATAAGATAAATATAAATGGAGTTTGTTATGAGTGACAATAAACACCTTGAAGAGATTATTAATAAAGAGTATAAATTAGGTTTTGAAACCTTAATACAAAGTGATACTTTCCAAAAAGGTCTAAACGAAGATGTAATCAAAGCTATAAGTGCAAAAAAAAATGAACCATCTTGGTTGCTTGATTTTAGACTTAAAGCCTATAAAAAATGGCTAAAAATGGAAGAACCATCATGGGCAAATCTTAATTATCCAAAAATTGATTATCAAAATATTGCATACTATTCAGCACCCAAAAAAGCTTTAAATTCATTGAATGAAGTAGATCCAGAAATTTTAAAAACATATGAGAAATTAGGAATTCCTCTTGAAGAGCAAAAACAATTAGCTGGAGTTGCCGTTGATGCTGTATTTGATTCTGTTTCAGTTAAAACTACATATCAAGAAGAGCTAGAAAAACTAGGAATTATTTTTTGTTCAATTAGTGAAGCAGCTCAAAAACACCCTAAACTAGTACAAGAATACTTAGCAAGTGTAGTTCCACCAACAGATAACTATTTTGCTTGTTTAAATAGTGCAGTTTTTACAGATGGTAGTTTTGTATATATTCCACCAAATACTCGTTGTCCAATGGAACTTTCAACATATTTTAGAATAAATGCCCTAGATACAGGACAATTTGAAAGAACTTTAATCATCTGTGATGAAAACTCTTATGTATCATATAATGAAGGGTGTTCAGCACCAACAAGAGACGAGCGACAACTTCACGCAGCCGTAGTTGAACTATGCACTTTGAAAAATGCTCAAATAAAATATTCAACTATTCAAAACTGGTTTGCAGGTGATGAAAATGGAAAAGGTGGAATTTTAAACTTTGTAACAAAAAGAGGATTATGCAAAGGTGATAATTCAAAAATTTCTTGGACACAAGTGGAAACTGGCTCAGCCATAACTTGGAAATATCCATCTTGTGTTTTACAAGGGGATAACAGTGTCGGAGAGTTTTACTCTGTTGCTATCGCTTCAAAGGCTCAACAAGCAGATACAGGAACAAAAATGGTACATTTAGGGAAAAATACAAAATCTACCATTATCTCAAAAGGTATTTCTGCACTGAAAGGAAGAAATGCTTATAGAGGATTAGTAAGGGTTGGGAAAGGTGCTTCAAACGCAAGAAATATATCTCAATGTGATTCACTTTTGATTGGTAACAAATGCCATGCACATACTTATCCATATCATGAAATTAAAAATAGTAGTGCAAATATAGAACATGAAGCAACAACTTCAAAAATCTCTGATGAGCAACTTTTTTATATCTCTCAAAGAGGAATTAGCGAAGAAAATGCGATAGCTATGATAGTAAATGGATTTTGTAAAGAAGTTTTAAAAGAGCTACCAATGGAGTTTGCAGCAGAAGCAAAAGAATTATTAAATATATCATTAGAAGGAAGTGTGGGTTAAATCATGGAAAAAAATACAATACTTAATATAGAAGATTTAAAAGTAAATATAAATGATAATGAGATTTTAAAAGGTTTAAATTTAGAGATAAAAGAGGGAGAAGTCCACGCTTTAATGGGTACGAATGGAGCTGGAAAATCTACTTTAGTTAAAACTTTAAGTGGGCATTATGACTGTGTAGTAAATGGTGGAAAAATCACTTATAAAAAGAAAGATTTGCTTGAAATGGATGTTTCTACAAGAGCAAATGAAGGTATTTTTATGAGTTTTCAATCTCCTGTTGAAGTAGCTGGTGTAAATAATAGCTACTTTTTAAAAACTGCTTTAAATGCAAAAAGAGCCTATAATAATCTTTCTGAAATGGATGCAATGGAGTTTTTAAAACTTACAAAAGAGGAAACTACAAAATTCAATATTGATAGAAAACTTTTACAAAGAGATTTAAACGATGGATTTAGTGGTGGAGAAAAAAAACGAAATGAATTAATCCAACTTTTGATGCTTCAA
>CAZDFZ010000191.1:0-3375 GCA_964504855.1 uncultured Aliarcobacter sp. | reverse complement strand
ATGATACATAAGCATTTTCTTTAGGAAGATGTGATGAATTGACATTTGAAAAAATAAATTTTTTAGTTGAATGTGGTGCAAGCCCATCTGAAATAGCAAATAAGCTTTTAAGAAGGGATTCTTTGGCAAAATATAGAATTATTCCAAAAGTTCTTGATAGTTTAGAATTGTATAAAGAAGGAACAGTTGCATCTATTGTTGCTAGGGAAGAGTGGTTTAAGCAAACAGGAGCACATAATAGAGATTGTGAAGATGCTCTTGATATGGTTATGAGTATAGCCATTGTTAAAATAGCGATTTTTGTAAGGATAGTAAATGGTACATCAAGAGTATCATTAAGATCAAAAGGACAAATTGATGTGTCTAAAGTAGCTGGAAAATTTGGTGGCGGTGGTCATTATAATGCATCTGGATGTACAATAGATATGTTGGATGTTGAAAAAGCAAAAGAAATTGTATTAAAGGAAATTTTTGAAATCTATGAATAGTAAAAGTCAATTAGCACTAGGAATTAGTGTAATTATTATGTCAGTTGTTACAGGTATTCTTGCCTTTGTATTTTTCTCTCCTACATTTGAGAGAATTGCACCTAAAGTAGCTATTGAAAAGGAAATTTATTGGAATTTGCAAAAACCAATAAGAGTTTCAATTACGGATAATAGTGAAATTAAATCATATGATCTTTCATTTGATGATGGACAAAAACAGTCAAAATTAGAAACAAAAGTTATAAAAAAAGAGAATGGTATTTTAGAATTAGATATTTTGCCTCCACTATTTGATGAATCTAGTAAACCAAAAGAAGGTAATCTAAAAATAGAAGTTAGTGATAGTAGTAAGTGGAATTTGTTTAATGGAAACCAAACTATTACAAATTCAAAAGTAGTTATTGATAAAAGAAGTCCTATAGCTAATGTTGTTGCTAATTCATATTTGCTAAGACAAGGTGGAAGTGGAATTATCGTAGCTGAAATATCAGATGACAATATAAAAGATTATTATGTTTCATTTAATGATGAAGAGTTATTTGAATTATTTCCGTTTCAAAAAAAGAATTTCTTTATTTCAATTATAACTTGGCCAGTTGATATAAAAGAGTTTAAAAAAGTTAATATTGTTGCTATAGATAAAGCAGGTAATAAAACTGTAACAAAAGTACCTTTTTATATTCAACCTTTCAAAGAAAAGACTGATAAAATAAAAATCACTGATGATTTTGTAAATAACGTTAGTAGACATGTTCTAGAAAATAGTGATATTACTATTCCTGATAGTATTACTGAAACATTTGTTAAAGTTAATAAAGATGTGAGAGAAAAAAATGTTAAAGCAATTAGAGATGTTGTTAAAAAGAATTTAGAAGCAAGTGGAAGAATACCTTTTGAAGTTAAAACTTTTGTAAGAATGACAAATGCTGCAACTTTTGCACAATTTGGAGAGAGAAGACACTATTTTTATAATGATCAAAAAATTGATGAAGCATGGCATTTAGGAATGGATTGGGCAAGTTCAAAAAGAGCAGATATTATTGTAACAAATCCTGGAAAAGTGATATTTAAAGGATATTTAGGAATTTATGGAGATACAGCAATTATTGATCATGGATTAGGATTAAGTACTTTATATGCACATACAAGTAATATTGATGTTGAAGTAAATGATGAAGTTAAAACAGGTCAAAAAATAGGAAATACTGGTTCTACAGGAGCTGTATTTGGAGATCATTTACATTTTGGTGTATTGGTTCAAGGAATTGAAGTAAATCCAAATGAATGGCTGGATTATGAATGGATAAAAGTTAATTTAACAAAAACAATAAATGATGCAACAAAAATCATAAATGGAAGCACTAAATGAAACAACGAACATTAGCAAAAAGTGTAGAAATAGTAGGAATTGGACTTCACAAAGGTGTACCTGTAAAAATGAGACTTGAGCCACTTGAAAGTGACATGGGAATTATTTTTTATAGAGCTGATGCAGGTGTTACAATCCCACTTAAAAAAGAGTTTGTTGTTGATACGAAAATGGCAACAGTTATTGGAAAAGATGGGGTTGTAATATCAACTATAGAGCATCTTTTATCTGCACTTTATGCTTATGGAATTGATAATTTAAGGATTGTAATTGATAATGATGAGGTTCCTGTTCTTGATGGAAGTTCATCAGGATATTGTATGCTAATTGAAGAAGCTGGAATAAAAGAGCTTGAAAAAAGTAAAAAAGTAATCAAAATTAAAAAAATGGTTGAAGTTACAACTCCTGAAGGAAAAAGAGTTTGTTTAAAACCATCAAACAGAATAGTATATGACTTTGAAATAACATTTGATCATCCTGCTATTGGAAAACAAAATTTCCATTTTGATTATTCAATTGCTGAATATAAAGAAAATATAAGTCGTGCAAGAACATTTGGATTTTTACATGAAGTTCAATATTTAAGAAGTATTGGGCTTGCTCAAGGTGGGAGTATGGAAAATGCTATTGTACTTGATCAAACTAAAGTTCTAAATCCTGAAGGCTTAAGATATGATGATGAGTTTGTAAGACACAAAATTTTAGATGCAATTGGTGATATGGCATTATTAGAATACACAATGGTTGGTGAATATGATGCAATTGCTGGAAGCCATCATTTAAATCATTTACTTACAAAAAAACTTTTTGAAAGTACTGAAAATTATGAAATAATAGATTTAGAAGAAGCAAGTAGTGAAGCTGTAGTATTTGAAATGGCTTATTCTAATGCTGAAAATTAAGAGATAAATTGGTTGAAATTTTAGTAATTACAATTTCAAATCCTTTATTAATAGGAATTTACGAAAATAAAAAATTAATAAAGGAACATAGACTTGATGGTAAAACATCGGATTTACTACCAAGTTTATTTGAAGAGCTTTTGAAAGAGTATGATATAAAAAAAATAATTTATGTAAATTCTCCAGGTTCTTTTATGGCAATAAAAGTTGCATATATATTTTTAAAGACAATTAGTATTACTAGAAGTATAGATTTATATGCCTGTGAAGGGTTTGAATTTAATCAAAATTCTCCAATTAAAGCCCTTGGTAAAAAGTATTTCATAAAAGATAAAAAAAATATTAAAGTAGATTTTTTAGAAAAAGATTGTATAATCCACGACTTTGAATTACCTATATCTATAGAAAAATGTAATTTTAATGAAGAAACACTGCCAATATATAATTTACCCGCAGTTTAAGAAGGAAATTGATGAGAGTAAGCGTTCCAGCTACTAGTGCAAATTTAGGACCAGGTTTTGATTGCTTAGGTCTAGCAATATCTATAAAAAATCAAGTAATAATAAGACCATCAAAATTTCATAGTGTATCTTTAAAAGGTGAGGGTGCGAATAAT
>CAZDFZ010000190.1:0-3392 GCA_964504855.1 uncultured Aliarcobacter sp. | reverse complement strand
CATCATTCTCTATTTCTACAATTGATGTATTTTTTAGTTGCTTTAAAAATTCTATTGTTTCATTTGCTCTATTTATTTTTTTAGAACCTTCCCAAGAAAAAGGTTTTACTAAAACACATTTAACTATGATATTTTTATTTGATAAATGTTCTACTATTGCTTTTGTTGAACCACTCCCAACACCACCACCTAAAGTAGCTATTAAAGTTATTGATAAATTTTCATTTATAAAATTATCAATCTGATTTAATACATCCTCTGTAATTAAAGAAAATCCACATTTTTCATTTGAACCACAACCTAGATTATCTGGTTTTTCAAGATGTATTTTATTTTTTACTTCTTTTTGTTCTAAGGCTCTTTTATCACTATTGATAATTAAACTTTCATATTGATTTGTCAGATATTCAACTATATTTGAACCTCCACCACCAATTCCTATAACTTTCTTATTTTCAGTGTGTTGTTCTTCTTTTTTCTTCAAAAAAAAGTTTTTGATTTTAAAGTAATAGATATTTTTAAAATCTTGATAAACTGATTTTAGACCTTTATATAAAAGATATGAAAATATTATAGCTGTGAATATTGTTATAATGATTGATAAGTTGCCCATGTTTACTCCAAATAATTAAAATATAAATAAGCACAGTAAAAAATACTGTACTTAAATATTATGTTTTATCTTCCTATGTATTTTCCATTTGGAGCTAAACTAGATGAACTACCACTTTGATAACTTCCATCAGGTGCCATGTGATAAGATTTTCCTCCTACATATCCACCATCAGGCGTCATTGTTGAAGTACTTCCACTTTTATACGAACCATCTGGAGCCATATTGTAAGTGCTACCTCCAACATAATTTCCATCAGGAGTCATTGTATATGTACTTCCAGAAACATAATTACCATTTGGTGTCATTGTGTAATCACCTGCATTTGCACTTAAACATAAACCTATTGAGATAATACTCATACTTAATACTTTTTTCATTTTTTAAACTCCATTTTTTAAATATAAATAGAATCTTATATAAAAGAAAAGACATATTTTGTCTAAGTATAAATTTATTAATTCTAATTAAAAGTTTAAAAACTAAATTTCTCACTCATAACTTTTTTCCAGTCAATACAACCTAAAATCCTCTTTACAAATTTGATAAATTGCTATTTTTTCTTTTATTAAACATATATTTTTGTTCTTGTTTCATTTAGTGTAAAGTGAAAATATTAAATCTTCACTTTATTTTAAATCTTTTCTAGGTCTACCAAAATTACTTTTCTCTTTAGGCAATGTTCCTCTTCTAATTATTCTATCTTTTTCATTTTCTTTTAATGCTTCGATACTTTGATCTTCTTTAACTAAATATGCCATTGCATAATCAAGATTTCTTCTTTTTTTAGCATCTCTATAATCAAGAATACCAATAGCATGTTTTTCTTTATAATCATTCCTATTGCAGTTGTAGTATGTTCCAGTGCCATTTGTAATATTTTTAGACCAATATTTTCCAATATCCTCCCCTTTGATTATATCTTTTTGAACTTTCTGTCCGTCGTAAAAAAAGAAACTATGAAAGTGTACATTTCTATCTTCTCCATATTCTGTTTTTATTAAGTAACCTATATTATGGTCAAATATTTCATTATTTCTTCTATTATTCAACAACCTATTAATATGTTTATTTGCTTCATTTAGTGTAATTTCAACTTTGTTAGTCTCACCATTTTTAGCATATTCTAAATCTACTCTTACTACACACAGTTTTGAATATTTCTCTTGAAGAGCATCTAAATAACTTTCATTACTTATTCTTCTTCTTTTATCTTTTGTAAATGCCATTGTTTATCCTTTATATTTTTTATTTCATATAAAGGTATAAATTTTTGTATACAATTGTTATTACTATATTTACTACTATATATTTATGCTATTATCTTTATTATTTATTAAAATACTATAGTAATAATAGAATATATTAACTATTTATAATAATATATATTATTACTATTTAAGAACCTAAATTAGCTATTTATAAAATTGCTATCATACTTAGGTATACAAGAGTTTGAATTAATTGAAATTGTAGGTATTGTTAATGTTTTTGATTTTAGAGGATGTACAAAGTTATGTACAAATGTTAAATTAAAAAAAAGAAGCAAAAAAGAAGAGATTACAAATGTAATCTCAATATTAAAAAATTAATAAATTCGGTTTAGTTATTTTAAAAATGCTCTAAAACTAAAGATAAATTATGTTTTGCAGTGGATGGATTAAATCCAACACCAACATTTATTGCATCAGTTGCAAGTTCGATTAGTTTTTCTTTATCTATTAATCCTCTTTGGATTAAACCTTTTATATCTTGTTCATCATTATCTGAAAGTCTAAGAAGTTTTGAGATAACTAAATCAATTGGGCTTAAAATATAAACTTCAAATTTGCCATCAATTGTTTTATAAAGATTTGCTCTATCAATATAATCTTCGTGCATCAAACCTAAAGTATCAGTATAGTTATCATCAAATGTTAATTTTTCAAATGAATCATTTTTTAAATAAACCACAAAAAGATTTCTTGGTAAATCAATTCTATGGCTTATTATCATATCTATATCATCAGATACTCTAGCTTGTGTATATAAATAGTTTGCAACACCGCCAACAATATATGCTTTTATTGGATATTTTACATGTTCTTGAGGAATTTTTTTTGCAATTTGAATTAAAAGTTCATCAATTGCATTTTTATAATTATCCATTAAAAGCTTCCTGTATTTTTATATTGATTAAATCTTAAATCATCTAAACCATTTTTCAAACCATAAAATCTTGCAAATCCATCACCATCTTCAACTTTATTGTTATGATAAAAAGATACTTTTTCTTTATATTTATCAGTTTGAAATCTCAAGTTTAAAGGCTTTTTTGACAAATATGAATATAAATAAGCACTTCTTAGTCTTGCTTCTTTTGATAAAGATGTATCATTTGCATATTTTTTCCAAACATTTATATCTCTATTAAGTAGTAATGGATAAAGTTCTCTTTCAAAATCTAATAAAGAACTATAATAATCTTGATTTTCTAATAGTTTTACATAAGTGCTTTTATCATTTTGAACTAGCAACTTTTTTGCACTTTCTAAATCTAAAGCTTCTAAAAGATTATATAACTCTTTTCTATTACCATTTTTCCAGTTTCTTAAAGTTCTAGTATCTACATTAAACAGTTTATTCATTTGCATTTGTGTCATAATAAACTCCTTTTTATTTAGATAATTATAGGAAATAATTTCCTATATGTCAAATTAAATAAATTAGCTACTTTTATCTCACACCATAAACCAAACAGCATCACTAGCACTTCCAGTACATAGTCCACCATCAACAT
>CAZDFZ010000189.1:0-3421 GCA_964504855.1 uncultured Aliarcobacter sp. | reverse complement strand
ATACCTTATAATTTTCACCATCACAAATAGCAAAAACTGATAATTCATAACCATCTAAATACTCTTCAACAACAACTGAAGTTCCTGCATCTCCAAAAGATGCTCCTGAAAGCATATCTGAAACTGCTGTTTTTGCTTCATCTTTTGATTGAGCGATAATTACACCTTTACCAGCACATAATCCATCTGCTTTTACAACAATTGGTAAATTCATAGTATCAATAAAATTATGAGCCTCTTTTTCGTTTGAAGTCTCTATAAACGCTGCTGTTGGTATGTTATATTTTTTTAATATATTTTTCATATAAACTTTAGAACCTTCAAGTCTAGCAGCTGCTGCACTTGGTCCAAAAATTGTTAAGTCATTTTGTTTAAATATATCAACAACACCATCTACTAAAGGAGCTTCTGGTCCTACAATTGTCAAATCAATAGAATTATCTTTTGCCCAAAGAGCTAATTGATTATAATCTTTAATATTTATATTTGTTCCTAATCTGTCAGTAGCACCATTTCCTGGCATAAAAAATAGATTATGAGCATTTTCTTTTGATATTGCTAATCCAATAGAGAACTCTCTACCGCCATTACCAAGTATTAATATATTCACGATAATTCCTTGTATAATAATTTAAAAAACCCAAGCAGCCGTTAACCATCTAATGGCCCTAAAAGCCAAAAAAAGCACATGGAAGCGTATTTAAGGAGCAAAAACATATTGAATTGCTGCACACCATACAGACCTACAAATCATGTACAAAAATAAATTATCGGACCCACAACAATGGAAATCCCGAACCACTTAGATTCTTTTATTTTATCTAAAGATGTTTAAAATTGAGTTTAAAGTAAGATTTGCCTTGCTAGATTTATACATTCATCAATTGATGTTTGAGAACTAATTATATAATTTATGTTTTTTGGCAGATAATTTGAGGTTGTTTTTCCAATAACTATTGCTTTATATGAATCATTCCAAGAATATTGATTAAAAAAACACTCTACACTTGAAGGTGAGGTAAAAATAAATACTGAATCACTTTCTAATATTTCATTTGATTTTTTACAAGATGTTTTATAAGTAACTAATTCATCAATTAAAATTTCATTATTTCTTAAAATTTCAACTAAATTTGAAACAGTTTTTAAAGCCTTAATATACAAAACTTTTTTATTTTTTAATAAACTTACTAACTCTTGAGCAAATTCATCTCCATGGGAAGTTATTCCTGTAAAAACAACTTTTCCATTTAATTCTTTTATAGTTTGAGCAGTTTTTGGTGCAATTGCATAAGAATCAATATTTTTCCAATTTTTATTGAAAGAATCAAGAGAATAAACAGCATTTTTTGAAGTAAAAATCAAAGCATCATAAGAAGATAAATTTATATTCGATTTAATATATTCTATGTGAAAAACCTCTAAATTTTCCACATCTGAATATTTTTGATTGCTCAAAAGGTAGATTTTTGCCATAGGGATAATCCTATTTAGTATCTCTTTCTAAATACTCTTCATCACCCATTTTATCATTTTTACCACGTGCAATAACGTGAATTGGAGTTCCTTCAAAATTAAAATTATCTCTTAAGTAATTGATTAAATATCTTTTATATGTAAAATGTAAAAGATTTGGTTTATTCATTACCAGTGCAACTCTTGGTGGTTTTGTTGCAAATTGAGTTGTATAATAAATTCTTAAATAAACTCCATTTGGACTTGGTAATGAGTGTCTACTTACTGCTTCTTCTATTACTCTATGAAGTTTTGAAGTTGGAATTCTTTGTGTATAATTATCATAAATTTCAATAATTTTATCTTTTAATCTTTCTATACTTCTTCCTGTTTTTGCAGAAACGGCAATAATTGGAGCATAAGATAAAAATCTAAATCTTCTTCTGATTTCTTCCTCAATTTTTTGGAATGTATCCATATTTTCATCCCATTTATTAAGAACAATAATAGTTGCAAGTCCATATTCATCAACAAGTCCAGCAATTTTCTCATCTAAATCAGTAAGTTCTTTAGAAGCATCTAATACAACTAAAGCCATATTTGCTTTTTCAAGCATCTCTTTAGTTCTCATTAGAGCATATTTTTCAATTCCTTCTATGCTTCCTCTTCTTCTTAGACCTGCTGTATCAACAAATGTGATTTGTTTTTCTTTATATTCAAAAGATTCATCAACTGGGTCAATAGTAGTTCCAGCTATTGGAGAAACAACTGATCTTTCGGCTCCAACGATAGCATTTAAAATTGAAGACTTTCCTACATTTACCTTTCCAATAATTGCAACTTTGATATTGTTATCAATTATTTCTTCCTCAGGCATATCTTCTGGTAAAACAGATTCAAAATCATTATTTTCTTCACTTGAAAAATCTTCGTCATCATCAAAATCAAAATTTTCTTCTCTTAATTTTTTTTGTGCCTCAGCTTCTTCTTTAGCAACTGTTTCAAGATTTACTGGAAGATGCTGATAAATCCATTCAAATAAATTTTTAGTACCTCTATTATGAGAAACAGAAATTCCAAAAAGATTCTCTTCTCCTATCCCAAATTCAAAAAATTCCCAAAGCCTTTCTAACTCTTTATCATTATCAATTTTATTTACAACTAGAGCTAACTCTTTTCCTAATCTTTGAAGCTCATAAAATAATTCTTTATCCTTATCATCAGGTATATTTTTACCATCAACCATAAAAAGTATTATATCAGCCTCTTTTGCTGTCTCTATAGCTTTTCTTTTTACATTTGAAAATATCGCATCGTTTGTTTCATCGATACCACCTGTATCTAACATTAACGCTTTTCTATCTAATATTTCAATTTCATGTTTTCTAATATCTCTTGTAGTTCCTGCCATATCAGATACAATGGCAATTCTTTTATTTGCAATTCTATTAAATAATGAAGATTTTCCTACATTTGGTTGCCCAATTAGAGCAATTTTTTTTAGTGTTTTATCCATAAACTTTTTTTAATCCTATTTTTTTATTATAAACTAAAAAAGGTATTAGCTTTATTTGCTAATACCTTTTCTCTATTAAGAAACTCTCTTAATATAATCCAAATTTACCTTGAACTGAACTTTTGTAAAGAACTCTCATAACATTATCTTTGTCATAAAAAACTTTAAATTGAGCATCAGATGCTTTTAATTCTTCTAATGCTTCTTCAATATCAATTGGTTTATAAGATGATAATCTAACTGGTGTAATTTCATCTTCAAATTTTTCTAATTCTAATGCAATTTGATCTTGAATCTCAGTAGAAGCTACTTCTGTTAATTTTGTAGCTTTGTGAGCTGCAACTTTATCATGATGTCTTCTTAATACTTTTGACACTCTATCTACTGCAATATCAATCGCAGCATATAAATCTTGATCTTTTTGTTTTACTACTACTGTATCTAAGTGAG
>CAZDFZ010000188.1:0-3440 GCA_964504855.1 uncultured Aliarcobacter sp. | reverse complement strand
GCTGATATAGATTCAGGATCCCTTACATCTGTAAATTATGCTTTAAAAATGGGTAAGACTGTCTATACAATCCCTCATAGAATAAATGAAAGTTTAGGTAGTCAAAAGCTTGTAAAAGAGGGCTTAATCCAAGTTATTTATGATATAGATGAATTTATAGAAAATATATGTGGTACAAAAAAAGTAAAAATAAATGATGAAATTTTAGAGTTTTGTAGAAATAATCCAACTTATGAAAGTGTCATTTCAAAATATCCAAATAAGATTTTTGAATATGAGTTGGAAGGAAAAATTAAAATAGAAAATGGAAAAGTTATAGTTATCTAACTTTTCTCATTTTTCATTAAAATTAGTATCTTAATTGATAAGTAATATCTCCAGCACCAACGCCTAAAAATATTCCTTCATCATAAGTTTTGATAATTTTATCATCTTTTATTAAATCAATTTTTCCATTTGTTGTTACGATTTTATCTGCAAAAATTGGATTATATGAAGCAAACTCTTTTTGGAAATCTATATCTATTTTCTTTTCACCAGGAATTGTCCATAAAGGTAATATTACAAGCTCATCACATCTTCTAAAACAATTTTTAAATCCTTCAAGATTATCACTTGTTCTTGAATATTTATGTGGTTGCCATAAAACTATTCTTTTATTTAGATTTGTAAGATTGTCATATAACTCAACTGATTTCATAGTAGCTTCAATCTCTGTTGGATGATGTGCATAATCATCAATTACTACAAATTTCTCATTTGATTGAACGATATCAAATCTTTTTTTAATACCTTTGTAGTTTAAAATATTTTTTCTAATAGTTTCTACGTCTAATTCATTTAAAGCTGCAAGTATTGCTAAAGAAGCATTTGTAGCCATATGAAAACCAAATCCCCAAACTTCAAATGTACCTAAATCTTTTAAATCAAATCTAGTACATGGTTGATTATCTTTTAGGGTATAGCAAAGATTTTTAATATCTTTTGATGGATAAAGATATGTTGCATCTTCAATTTTTAATTTTGCAATATCTTTATCTTCCCCATTTACAACTCTTTTTTTAGCAAGAGAAATAAATCGCTCATATGCACCATAAAATTTATCATAATCATAATGATAATATTCCATATGTTCAGGTTCTGCATTTGTAACAATTGCACAATATGGATTTGAAAGTAAAAAAGAAGCATCAGATTCATCTGCTTCAAAAGCAATTAATTTATTTACATATCTAAAATTTGACCCAAAATCTTTTGAAATAGCTCCAATTAATGCAGAACTTTCTAAAATTGAAGCTAAAATTGCTGTTGTTGTAGATTTCCCATGAGCTCCTGCAACACAATAATTTTTCTTATCACCTAAAATAATTGGTAATGCTTCTTTTCTTGATAACGTTCTTATTTGTTTTAATCTTGCTTCTATTAACTCTGGATTTTCATCTGTAACAGCCGCTGAATAAATAACTAAATCAAAATCATCATTAATATTTGATGCACTTTGAGGGCAAGAAATTTTGATTCCTTCATTTTCTAAAGCTTTTGTAATTAACGAGCTTTTCATATCTGAACCACTTATTTCGTGACCATCAAAATTTAAAAATCTAGCTAAGGCAGAAAGACCTATTCCACCAATTCCTATAAAATGTACTTTCAATTAATTTCCTAATAAATGTTTTAATTTTTTATATTCTTGCTCTAAAATATTTTTATTTTCATTTAAAAACTCTTGATTATCAAATCTAAAGTTTATAATAAAATACCCATATTTTTCATCATCAACATCTGCTTCTAAATCAACTCTTGTATCATAAAAATCATCTAATTGAATTTTTGATGATAAAAATACAATCAATACATTTAAAGCTTTTTCTAAAATTTCATCTTCAATAATATTTGATAAAACAAAAACTAACTCTTTTGCTCCATCAAAATTATCATAAGACCATTTTTCAATTGCATGCTCATACAAAGCTCTAACATAAAGTAAATTATCACCCTCAAGGCTTAGTTTTTCATGCTTGTTTATTATTTTTTCAACTTGCTCAAATGATGTTTTTAAAATTTGTTCATATAGTTTATTGATTTTTTCTTCTTCTAAATCAAGAACTAACATAGAATCTAATGTTTCATACATTAAACCTATATCTTGTGCATTCATTGAGTTAATTCTTGCTTCTTCCAAATATTTTAAAAAATCTGGGTTTGTTCTTGCTTGAAATAGTGCTTCTTTATCCATCTATAAAATCCTTTAATCTTGTAAGAACTTCTCTTGTTTTTTCTTCATTTTCTACAAGAGCTATTCTAATATATCCTTTTCCTAAACCATTTCTTCCTAAAAAACTTCCAGGTAATACTTTTATATTTTTCTCTTTATATAAGTTTTTAGTAAATTCTATTTCGTCTTTCACTTCTAACCAAATATAAAATGTAGCTTCTGGAATTGGTGTTCCTAAAATCTCATGGGCAATTTCAAAATTCTTTTTATAAATTTTTCTAAATTCTGCCACATGATTTTGGTCATTCCAAGCAACTGCTGCTGCTTCTTGAAGAGGAACTGGACTTGCACACCCAACATAAGTTCTATATTGTAAATAATCTTTTAAAATTTGTGCATCACCTGCTATAAATCCACTTCTAAGACCTGGAGCTGAACTTCTTTTTGAAATAGAGTTCATTACTAAAACATTTTTAAAGTCAACATTTCCAACTTTTATAGATGCTTCAAGTAGTGATGCTGGTTTTGTAGCTTCATCAAAATAAATTTCAGAATAACACTCATCATTTACAAGAATAAAATCAAACTCTAAAGCTTTTTTAACCCAAACTCCAAGTTCATCAATTCCCATTGAAGCTGATGTTGGATTATTTGGGAAATTTAAAATTACTAAATCACATCTTTTTAACTCTTCGTCACTAAGTGTTGCTTTAAAATTATTTTCTTTTGTTAAATCAATATGAATAACAGAAGCCCTACTAGCAATAGCAGCACCCTCATAAATTTGATAAAAAGGATTTGTAAATGCCATAACAGGATTTGTTTTATTAAATAAAGCAAATTGAGGAAAGTTAAACAACACCTCTCTTGTTCCAAATGTTGGAACAACTTGATTCATTTGTAAATCTACATTAAATCTTGTTTTCACAAAATTTATCATTGATTCTCTCAAAAATGGCTCACCTATTGTTGAAGGATATTTCCTTAAACTTGCACTTGTCTCTTTTAATTTATCTTGTATAAAAGCTGGTGTTTCAAACTTTGGTTCACCAATAGTTAAAGCTGATAATTCATATTTATCATTTGGAACAATACCAGCTAATAATTCATTTAATTTTTCAAATGGATATTTTTCAAAATTCATTTAATTTTTCCTTTTATTCTTCAACTATTGGAATTAATAATTGATTATATTTACTCGAATGAAATGCTATAAAATCACTAT
>CAZDFZ010000187.1:320-3455 GCA_964504855.1 uncultured Aliarcobacter sp. | reverse complement strand
ATGATTTACATATTTTTCATCAAGCTATGGTTTTGTTTGGAAGATATATTTGTAAAGCTGTAAAGCCTGAGTGTGACAAATGTTATTTTCCACAGGTTTGCAAAAGTAAAAGTGGATTTAAACCAGCATAAAAAAACTTCTCCAAAGGAGAGCATATGAATTTAGATAGCAAGATTTATGACATTATCATTATTGGTGGTGGAGCAGTTGGTAGTGGAATTGCACTTGATGTGACACTTCGAGGTCATAAAGTTTTATTACTTGAAAAAAATGATTTTGCAAGTGGTGCTAGTTCTAAAAGCTCAAAGTTGGTTCATGGAGGAATAAGATATCTTGAAAAGGCTATAAAAGAGCTAGATAATTCCCAATATAATTTAGTAAAAGAGGGCTTAAATGAAAGATCAATTTTTCTAAGAAACAGTCCATTCTTTTCAAAAAAAATAAAGATAAATATTCCAATATACTCTTATTTTAATCTTATCTACACTTATTTTGGAATTTTAATATATAAATTAATTGCCAAAAATAAAAGCTTAGGAAAAAACCATTTTTTTAATAAAGTTGTTAGCACTCTATTTTTTTCAAATATAAAACAAGAAAATTTAAAAGGAATGTTATCTTTTTATGATGGAAGTTTTATTGATATAAGAATGGTAATTTCTTTATTACAAACTGCACAACAAAATGGTTGTGAAGTGAAAAATTATTGTGAGGTAAGAGAATTTTTATATGATAAAAATTACAAAATTTGTGGTGTAAAATATTTTGATAAAATGCAAAATCAAACTTATGAAATAAATGCAAAAGTTGTTATAAATGCAACAGGTGCAAATGCAGATAATATAAGAACACTTGATGATAAAGAATCAAAAGAGATTTTAGCTTTAAGTAGTGGAACGCATATAGTAGTTTCAAAAGATTTATTCAATATCAATGAAGGAATTTTAATACCAAATACAAGTGATGGTAGGGTGATTTTTCTTTTACCTTATTTAAATCATTTTTTAATTGGAACAACAGATAATCCAACTGTTTATGAGGAAAATCCAAAAGCTAAAGAAAAAGAGATAGAGTTTTTATTAAATGAGATAAATAGCTATTTTGAAAAAGCTATAAAAAAAGAGGATATATTATCTTCTTGGAGTGGCATAAGACCATTGGTAAAAAATGAAAATAAAAATGAAACACAACAATTAGTACGAGAGCATATTATTACAACTTCAAAAAATGGTTTAGTAACAATAGTTGGTGGGAAATGGACAACATATAGAAAAATGGGTCAAGAATTGGTTGATTTTTTAGAAAATAAGCAGTTAATAGAAAAATTAAAAGAGTGTGAAACAAAAAAATATAAACTTCTTGGAAATAACTCAAATGAAAATGAACTAGATAAGCTTATGAATTTTTACCCAATCTCAAAAGCTACAAAAGAGTCTTTAAAAACCATATATGGAAGTTCTTGCACACAGATTTTAAATATAGCAAATGAAAAAGATAATTTTGAACTTATTCATCCAAAATTACCATATTTAAAAGCTGAAATTGCTTATTGTATAAATTATGAATTTGTTCAAAAGCCTATAGATTTTCTTTCAAGAAGAGTAGGGCTTTGTTTTGTAAATAAAAAATTAGCACTTGCTTGTGTTGATATTGTTTGTGATGAAATGGCTATGCTCTTATCTTGGGATGAAACTAGAATTAATAAAGAAAAATTTGAGTGTAAAGAGTTTATTAATAACAATTTTTAGTAATTAACACAAAATTAACACGCCTTTGTAATAATTCAAAAAAATTATTCATAGGGAACTTAGATGAAAAAAATTCTTTCTTTATCACTTGTGGCAACTGCGATGCTATTAAATGCAAGTGAAACTGCAAACTTAGAAAAAATCAGTGTTGTTGAAAAAGTAAATTCAGTAGAGGTTACAGATGTAAGTGAAGATCAAATCAAAAGTGCTGATTTAGCTGATGCTTTAAGTAAAAATGTACCATCAATTTCAATTGTAAGAAGAAGTGGAATAGCAAATGATATTATTTTAAGAGGGCAAAAAAAAGATAATATTAATATTCTTTTAGATGATGCAAAAGTTCATGGTGCATGTCCAAATAGAATGGATCCACCAACTTCACATGTATTAACAAATAATATAAAAAGTGTAAAAGTAATTGAAGGTCCTTATGATGTGGAAAATTTTGGAACTTTAAGTGGACTTGTAAAAGTTGAAACAAAAGAACCAACAAAAGATGTTCATGGTGAAGTAAATTTAAATGCTGGAAGTTTTGGATATAAAAAAGCAAGTGCAACAGTAAGTGGTGGAACAGATAAATTAAAACTTTTAGTTTCAACATCAACAGAAGAGAGTGACCAATATAAAGATGGAAATGGTGATACTTTTTATGAACAACAAGTAAAAAAAGGAATGACAGCATTACCAAATACTATGAATCCAATGATGCCTGCAACAAATGCTACATATATAAATCCAAATCAAAGAGCTTATGAGAAAAAAATACTTCTTACAAAAGGACAGTACAATATTACTGATGATTCAGAAATTAAACTATCATATACAGCTAATAGAAGTGATAATGTACTTTATCCAACTGGTACTATGGATGCTGATTATGATGATTCAAATATCTATACAGTTGGATATACAACTAGAAATTTAGGAAAATTTTCAAAAGAGTTAAATTTGGATTATTACTATTCAAATGTTGATCATCCAATGAGCACAAAACTTAGAAATAGTGGAGCATCAAGTTATATGACTGCTCAGTATAAAACATCTGCAAATGGAGAAAAGATTAAAAATAGTTTTGAAGTTGCTGATAGTTTAGTAACTATTGGACTTGATACAAGTGTTAGAAATTGGAAAGGTGAATCATATACTACGAATGTAGCAACAGGTGCTATAACAGGAAGAACTATATCTTTAGCTTCAACAGATACTACAAATAAAGCAATCTTTTCAAAAGTTGAAAAATCATTTGGTAAATTAGATTTAGAAGTAGGAACTAGATATGATTATACAGATGTTGACTCATCAGATGCTACAAAAACAGATAAAAATTATGTTGGATTAAATGCAAATATTTTTGGTATCTATAATGTTGATGAAAAGATGAAATATT
>CAZDFZ010000187.1:0-310 GCA_964504855.1 uncultured Aliarcobacter sp. | reverse complement strand
CTAGAGAACTTTATTCAAGTACAGGAAATTCAGCACTTGATGATACAAAAAATTATGAAGCAGATTTAGGATTTGATAAAACTATTGGTACATTTAAAATTAAACCTAAATTGTTTTATTCTGAGTTAAAAGATTATATTTATAATACAGGAACATTTAAAAATATAGATGCAAAAATTTATGGTTTAGATGTAAGCGGATTATATGGTATGACTGAACATTTTTCAGTTGATTATGGTATGGCTTACCAAAGAGGTAAAAAAGATGGAAATTATACTGATAAAGATTTAGCCGAAATTCCACCATTAAA
>CAZDFZ010000186.1:0-3500 GCA_964504855.1 uncultured Aliarcobacter sp. | reverse complement strand
TAATTCATTTTCATAACCATTTATAGTCATATCATCTTTTAAATCCATAATAACTTGAATATTATTATTTATCATTGCAGAATGAAGAATTGAAAGTGTTTTTTCTATTGTATTTTTAAGACTTAATTCTTTTAATTCATTTGTATTTTTTATAAAGTTTCTAAAATCATCGATTGTCGTAGACAAATATTGTGCTTGATTCATAATAATATTCATATCAGGTTCAATATCATAATCTTCTAAAATACCATAATTTTTACGAAGTTTAATACCACTTGAAATAGTTGTAATAACACTTAATGGTTGTCTCCATTGATGGGCTATATTTCCTATCATTTCTCCCATTGCAGCTAATTTTGCTTGTTCTTCAAAAAGTTTATATTTAGTTATATCTTTCATACTTAAAAGTACGTGTTTTTTATCTGGCATCCAAGAAGCAGAGATATTAACTGTTATTCTAACACCTTTAATAAGACAAACTTTTTCAAAACTATCAACTATCCCTTCTTTTTGAAATTCTTTAAATTTATTGAATGCTTTTTCTTTATACTCAGGAGCTGTAAGTTCTAAACATGAAGTTTGTAATAGTTCTTTTTCACTAAGTCCTGTTATATCACAATAAGCTTTATTAACTTTAACAAATTTTGTTTCTAAATTAATAACTGCTAAACCATCTTTTGTTGTATTAAAAATAGATTCTAATTCCTCTTGTTGCTCTTTTAACTTATTTTCATTTTCTTTAATTGTAGTAATATCTCTTCCTATTCCTACAACTCCTAAAATTTCTCCATTTGATTTAACTATTTTTGATTTTGTTGTATGAATATATTCTTTATGATTATCACTTGCAAAAGTTAATTCTTCAAAATTTGACATAGGTTTATTACTGTTTTCAGCTCGTTTATCATTGTTTCTAAAAAAATCTGCAAGTTCTTTTGTTACAAAATCATAATCACTTTTTCCTATAATATTTTCTTGAGATTTTCCATAAAGGGATTCAAACCTTTTATTACATGCTATATATATTCCATTAATATCTTTTATCCATAATAAATCAGGAATATTTTCAAAAATAGCTTTTAAAATATTTTTTTCATCTTCTATTTTTTCTTTCATTTGATATATTTCAGAAATATCGTGCATAATATAAAGATATTCTATAATTTCATCTTGAACATTTGTTACTGGATAACAAAATAAAGCGACTGTATAACTATTTTTATTTTTAGATAAATTAGTTGTGATTGTTGAGAAACTATTTTTAGAATTTATATATTCTAATTTCTCATTATTTATTTGAAAAATTTCATTTAATTTCTTACCAATAAGTTCATTCTTATTGTATTCACTAATTTTACAAAATTGTTTATTTGCATTGAAAATAATGCCATTTAAATCTGTTTTTACAACAATTGTCATCTTATCTATAGCATTTTCATATTGCTCAGAATAATTTAGATTTTCTTCTAAATTTTTACTTGTTATATCTAGTTTATATTTAAGATATTTTTTATATTCTTCAAGTTCTACACTGGTTTGAGTTATAAGTTTTGTCATAATTTTAAGTGCTATATCTTTTTTATCTTTTAGAATATTATGTTCTTCAAAAGTAATATTTTCATTAATATCATTTTCATTTAAAGTTATAAATGTAGTTGTTATATTAAGTAAATCATTTTGACAGCTAATACAATTATGGAAAAATTCTCCATAAGTAATAAATCCTGTTGCTTCACCTAAATTGCTAAGCATATTAATTTCATCAAAAAGATAACTGCCTAATATTTGTCTTCTTGCTGCACAGCTGTATATAAATATCGCTTCATTTTTATTTGTATATACATCTTTAATAAGTCTTTTATTTTCATTTTCTATATGTTCAATATTGGCATAACCAAATCTTACTTTTGTTCCCTCTTCAATTGTTCCAGCAAAAGTAACTGACCCTTCATTTTCATCTACTGCAACTGCAACACGAGCCACATCAGTTTGATTTTTTTTATAAATAAGGGGAAATTCAACACCATGAATTAGCATATCTTCAGCAATACTATCACCTAAATAGTGTTTGAATATATCTAAAGTTTTTTTATTATCTACTTCATAAATTTTTGAACCATTAGCTTTAGTAATGGTCATTTCTTTTCCAATAGTTTCCCAATTTAAAATATAGTTTGAATGGACTTTTAATATATCTGAATCAATAATTGCAAATACAATATCACAATCTGTACTATAATTATTAAAAGTATAACAAGAAGAAAATTTATAATCATCACCAGCATTTCCACCAGCTATTATTATGTTTTTATGTGTAGAAGTTAAATTTTTCAATAAACTTGTTGCATCAAATCGTAATGTATTTGCAAAAGAAATAATAAGTTTTGTTTTTGTGTTAATAAGCTTTTTTATATCATTTAAAATAAATCTCTCGTCTTTATTGAAATATGAAACTGATTTTACAGATGATTTTTCAAAACTAGAAAAAGAGATGTTAATTTGATTGTCATAAATTGTTTTATTATCAATAATACCAGCAGTTGTTGTACCAATAATAATAGCATTTGGTAAAATAATTTTTAACTGCTTTCTTACTGATTCAATAGTTTTAATTTCATTACCAGATGCAAATATTTGAATTAAAATATTTGCATCATTAGCGATCTTATATTGATTTATATACTCTATTAATTCAGATTCATTTTGATAAATATAGTTTAATAATTTCATTTTTTTACCTTTTTATATAAAGTAAATTATGCTTTTAAATTATAGCCTTTTATTGAGAAATTATTTGTTGTCTTTTTCTATAATCACCATATCAAATGAAGTTTTCTGTACAACTAATGCTTTTGTATCTGGAACAACAGATAAATTATTTATATTTTTTATTTTTGTTTTATAAATATGAATATCATTTTCCAAAATTTCTATTTTTTGATTAAGCTGTAAAATAATATCAACTCCAGCTAAATTAACTCCCAAATCTCTCGTTAAAGTTAAAACATATTTTATATGATCGATATCTTTTTGTGAATAAAGTCTAATTTTTCCATTAGTTCGAGAAGGCTTAATTAGTCCTTCTCTTTCGTATTGTCTTAGTGTTTGTGGATGAATATTAAGTATCTCTGCAACAGCAGAGATAAGATATACTGGTTCTATATAGCTATTTGTTTCCATCATATTACTTTTTATATGTTAGAAGGAAGTTTTTCTTCTAAAATTTTTAATAAATCTTCATCTAAATCTTCAATTTTTGGTAAAACAATATTTGCTTTTAAATATAAATCACCTTTAACTCCAGATTTTCTATTTAAAACACCTAGCTCTTTTACTCTAAATCGTTGAGTTTGTTTTGTATTTTGAGGAACTTTTAAAGTGATGTCTTTATGAATTGTTTTAACCTCAACTTTTCCACCAAATAGAGCTGTTTTTAATGGTAAATCAAAAGTTTTTATTAAAGTATCACCATTTCTTTCATAATCAGGATTTGAAGCAAT
>CAZDFZ010000185.1:0-3561 GCA_964504855.1 uncultured Aliarcobacter sp. | reverse complement strand
TGGACTTGCAAACTTAGGACTTGAAGAACTTAAAAAAGTAAGTGATTCAATTATTATTGTGCCAAATGATAGATTATTAGAGATTATTGATGAAAACGTTGGAATGAAAGATGCCTTCAAAATTATTGATAATATCTTATATCAAGCAGTAAATGGTATGAGTGAAGTTATTCTAAATCCAGGAAATTCTGATATTAATACAGACTTTGCAGACGTTAAAACTATCATGCAACACAAAGGTATGGCATTAATGGGAATTGGTCGAGCAAAAGGTGAAAATGCAGCTCAAAGAGCTTTAGAAGATGCTGTTGATTCTCCATTGTTAGATAAAGTATCTTTAAATGGTGCAAAAGGTATTTTAATTCACTTTAATATTCACCCACAAGTTTCACTATTTGCTATTAATGATGTTATGGGAACTATTAATGATAGAATGGATTCAAATGCAGAGATTATCTTTGGTACAACTTCAGATAGTACTTTAGAAAAAGACGAAGTAAAAATTACAATAGTTGCAACAGGTTTTGAATCAAGAAATGATGAGTTAGAAGAAACTAATGAATTAAGTGATGAAAATGTTGCACAAAATACTGCTGCATTAGATGATAGTAATGAAAATTACTATGATACTCCACCATTTATGAGAGATTATAGAGTTCAATATCAATTGAATTAATATAAATTTTTTAAGGATTAACTATATAGTTAATTCTTAGATTAATGATTTAAAATACAATACTTATTTCAAATTTAAAATAAATTTCTTAAATGAGAGTTAATGCTTCGTTAATTAAAGTTAGTTAAAATCTTATATAACTAAATGAATTTAAAAGTAAAGGGCTTTATTGAATTATTTCTCACAATATAAACTTATTGTAATTTCTGCTATATTTTTTGTAGTATTTTATAATTTTTCTTTTTTTGACAATGTAATTAAAACTTATCCTTTTGAAGGTATAAATATTCTTTATATTTTTTCAATAGTTGTTATATTAATATCTTTATTAATATTTTTATTCACACTTTTTAGCTCTAAATATACTACCAAACCTTTACTTATTCTACTTTTCACTGTTTCTGCATTTACTTCATATTTTATGAATACTTATAATGTTGTAATTGATGATGGTATGATAAGAAATAGTTTACAAACTAATTTAAATGAATCACTAGATTTATTTAGTTTTAAATTAATAGGATATATTTTCTTTTTGGCAATTTTGCCTTCTTATTTTGTTTATAAAATAGATTTAGATTATTTTTCATTTCAAAAAGAATTTTATAAAAAATGTAAAATACTTCTTTTCTCGTTAATTATTATTTTAATAACGGTATTTAGTTTTAGTAAATTTTATACATCATTTTTTAGAGAACATAAAGCATTAAGATTTCATGTAAATCCAGTTTATTGGATGTATAGTATTGGAAGTTATGTTAATAAAACATATAATAGTGCTCCAATTGAATTAAAAAAAATAGGTTCTGATGCACGCATTCAAGATTCAACATTACAAAAAAGTGAAAAGCCTGAATTAGTAATAATGGTTTTGGGAGAGGCAGCAAGAGCTGATAGATTTTCTTTAAATGGATATGAAAAAGAAACTAATCCTTTATTAAAAAAAGAAGAAATAATTAATTTTTCAAATATGTATTCTTGTGGAACCTCTACAGCTGAATCTGTACCTTGTATGTTTTCTATTTTTGGACAAATGGATTATGACTATAAAAAAGGTATATCAACAGAAAATGTTTTAGATGTATTGAATCATACGAATGATATAAAAATTTTATGGAGAGATAATAATTCTGATTCAAAAGGTGTAGCTTTAAGAGTAGATTTTGAAGATTATAGAACTTCTAAAACAAATACAAAATGTGACGAAGTAGAATGTCGAGATGAAGGAATGTTAGTTGGTCTTGAAGATTATATAAAAAATAATCAAGGAAAAGATATATTTATAATACTTCATCAAATGGGAAATCATGGACCTGCTTATTATAAGAGATATCCAAAAGAATTTGAGAAATTTACACCTGTTTGTAAATCAAATCAGTTAGAAGAGTGTACTAAAGAAGAAGTTAGCAATTCTTATGATAATGCAATTTTATATACAGATTATTTTTTATCAAAAGTTATAAATTTTTTAAAACCATATACACAAGAATATGAAACAGCAATGCTTTATATGAGCGATCATGGAGAAAGTTTGGGTGAAAATGGCGTTTATTTACATGGTCTTCCTTATTTAATTGCTCCTGATGAACAAAAACATATTGGTTCATTAATATGGTTTGGATCAGAAGGAATGAAAAATGATATAGATATGGAGAAATTAAATTCTTATAAAAATCAGCATTTCTCACAAGATAATTTATTTCACACTCTTTTGGGTCTTTTTGAAGTAGAAACAAGTATTTATAAAAAAGAGATGGATATTTTTTCAAATGCAAGAAAACAATAAACAAATATTAATTACAACTATTTGTTTAGTGGTAGTAATAGCATTATTTCAGTTCACTGAACTTGATATATATATACAGTCTTTTTTTTATGATTTTGATGCTAAATCTTGGTTAATAAATAAAAATGAACCAATATTAAAATTTTTTTTGTATGATGGATTGAAAAATTTACTTTTAATAATAGGTGGATTAATTTTAATTTCATTAATTTTTTTGAAAAATCATACTTTAGTAAAAGAGTATAAAAAAGGTTTGATAATAGTTTTATTATCAGCGATTTTTGTACCATTGATTATTGGTTCTTTAAAAGCTATTTCAAATACTCCATGTCCATGTAATATTGTTCATTTTAATGGTACATATCCTAATTTAAAAGTTTTTGATCATTATCCTAAAGATTTTCAACAACGTTCAAAAATAAGATGCTGGCCTGCAGGTCATGCAAGTGGTGGTTTTGCTCTAATGGCACTATTTTTTTTATTTAAAACACCTATTAATCAGAGAAAAGGATTAGTATGTGGTTTAGTTGTGGGTTGGAGTATGGGAACATATAAAATGCTTTTAGGAGATCATTTTTTAAGTCACACAATTATCACTATGTTAATGGCCTGGTTAATAATACTTTTAATAGTAAAATCATTAGAAAAATTTGAAAGGTTTAAACTTGAGAAATCAACCAAAATATAATTTCTTTAAAAATACAAAATATGCAATAGATGGATTAAAAGATTTAATTAAAAATGAAAGTTCTTTTAAAATAGAGTTGATTTTAGTAATTTTACTTCTTCCAACTCTTTTCTTTTTTCCAGTAAGTTTTGAAAGTAAATTACTTATGTTTATAACATTAATGGGAATGCTTATTGCAGAAGCTATAAACAGTGCTATTGAAAGAGCTGTAGATTTAGTTACTTTACAATATCATCAAATGGCAAAGAGAGCAAAAGACGCTGGAAGTGCAATTGTTTTTTTAAGTATAGCAGTGTTTGTAATCACTTGGGCAAGTATTCTAATTAAGAATCTTTTTTAAACCCTTGATGATTCATATGTCAAACGAAGTGCTAAACTGGGCAGTTGAAAAATCATAAAAAGTTATATTTG
>CAZDFZ010000184.1:0-3589 GCA_964504855.1 uncultured Aliarcobacter sp. | reverse complement strand
TGAAGGTAAGTTTGAGAAAGATACTTTTAAAAGGAATGGATTAAATAATTATGATGATTTAGTTAATTATGAAAATCAACTTGATGAAGAAGCTAGAGAGCATTATAAACAATATAAAATACAAGAAAAAAAAGAAAATCCACACAAGAGAGTTAGAACTAAATTACAGTCAAAAGATTTAAAAAAAGAATTTGTTATTGCTCTTGGTGGTGATAAAAATATTGGTAATAAAGAAGATTTTGAAGATAAGATTTTAAAGACTACTATAGCAGTATTAGAGAAAAAAGGATTAGATAAATCAAATCTGATTTGTATAGCAATCCATTATGATGAGAAAACTCCCCATGCTCACATTATTTATAATGACTATAGCAAATTACATCACACCACTGGAACTGAATATTGCAAAATTAGATATAAAGATGGATTGGATAAGAAGCAATTAAGGCAATTAAATAGAGATAAATTTGCAGAATTTCAAGACTTAGTAGCTGATAATATGGGTATGGAGAGAGGTCAAAGAAATAGTAGGGTTAAACATTTAGAGAATTATGAATATTATGAAAAAATGAGTAATGTTAATACTAAATTATTAGAAGAACAGAGAAATAAAATTGCTGAAAATAATTTAAGTATTGAAAAACTTCAAGCTAGAATTAAAGAATTGGAAGCAGAAAATAATAGAAAGTGTGGTGTTAATGATGGTCTTGAAAATGATATTGCTGCTAATAACAAAACAATTTCAGAGCAAAATACTAAAATTCAAACTAATGCAAATTTGCTTGAAACTAGAACTAAAAACAATAACAATCTAAAATCTGAAATTCAGAAATTGAGAGAAGAAAAAGAAGAGTTGTTAAATGATATTGATAGCAATAATCAATTACTTGCAGAGCAAAAGACTAACATTAAATCTACTTCAATCTTCCAAAGGTCTGTAGAGCAATTTGAAAGATTGCCTACTATAGAAAAACAAAAAACATTGCAAATTTTAGACAAAACTATTGATTACTGTAAAACCAGTAATAATGAATTGCAGTTTGATTTATTTGATAAATTGAGGAAGGATTTTGATATATTTATATCTTTCTTGTTTGGTAAAGCTGCTAGAGAAAAAAGAGAAAATCAAAAAAATCAACCTAGTATTACAAAAGTAAATAGAGGCAAGGATTTAGAAATAACCTAACCCCTCCCCTGCTGATAACATTTATCTCCAGAGAAAAAAAGTTAAATAATTTATGGGGGTATGGGGGTGTGTTCATCTCACCCCCATATATACCACAGTTAGCACAAAAAAACATCAATTTGCGGGAAGGTATTGTTTTAATTGCATTTTATCGCGCTCTAACCAACCAAGAACATTAGCTCAATTTAAAATATGTATTTAAATCAAGTATTTATAAGAACTGCGTGAAATGTAGGTTTTCTTTAAAATTATATTGATTTTTACTTAAAAGAGTTTTTTTAAAGTAGGTGTAGGAAGTGTAGGAAATTTAACATAATGTCCATTTTTTAAAATTTTAACTTATTGATTTAGTTGCATTTTATTGCTAACGCATGGGGAGACCAAGGGCTTGTGTCTCCCCATTTTTCAGGTTGTAGGAAATGTAGTAAAACCTACAATTATTATTTATATTTTTTTATTTTTTATTTTTTTTTGTAGGTTTTTCTTGACTTATTTATATGCTTGAGTTAATATCTAAAAATCAAGCAGGCTTTGCAGCTTGTTTTAGTGAAATTTTTTGAGGAGGTTATGAAATGGAAGAAAAGAAAATAAGAGAGATAAGAACAGCTAATATTATGCAATATGAAGAATATTTGACAAAAGAAAAGATTGAAAGTGTTGTAAGTCAATATAGGCAGATTGACAAATATGCTTATGTAAGACATGATAAAGATACATATGTAAATCAAGAAACTGAAAGCATAGATTTTAAAAAACCTCATTTTCATATAGTTTTAAAATTTAAAAATCCTGTGAGAATTGATTATATTGCCAAATGGTTTGGCATTGAGCAACAATACATTAATATCCCAAGGGGTAATAATGCTTTTGTTGAGTGTTGCCAGTATTTAACTCATGAAACACAAAAGGCACAGGAACAGAATAAACATTTGTATAATGATGATGAGATATTTTCAAATTTTGATTTCAGGGCTGAGATTGATGAGTATCAGCAATCAAAATTGAATAAATATGCTAATAGTAAAACAAAGAAAGATAAGATTAGGAAAGATGTTTTAATAAATGGGTTAAAGCTTAGTCAGATAAAATATGATGATTATGCTGAGGACTGGCAGCAGTTGCAAAAATGTAGAGCTGAATATATCAGAAACTTTGCACAATTACCAACAAGTAGAGTTAATTTTTATATAACTGGTGGTAGTGGAACTGGCAAAAGTTTAAGCAGTAGAGCATTAGCAAAAACTCTTTGTGATCCATTCAATAAATTAAAGGATGAAGAAGTATATTTTGTTGTTGGGCAAGGTGCTAGTATGTTTTCTGGTTATGATGGGCAACCTGTGCTAATTTGGGATGATTTGAGAGCAATGGATTTGTTAAAGCAATTTAACAATAATCCAGGCTCAGTATTTAATCTTTTTGATGTGATACCATCAGCATCCCAGCAAAATGTTAAATATGGCAGTGTAAAACTAATTAATACAATTAATATTGTTAATTCAGTGCAAACATTTAATGAGTTTGTTGATGTTATATGTTTTAAAAATGTTAAATCTGAAATAGTTGAGCCTGATAAACAGTTATTTAGAAGATTTCCTTTTTTTATTGAATTGTCAGCAAATCAAAAATTTGATTTCTTTGTAAATAAGCAATTTTTTAATGAAAATGAGCCAAATTATAAAGCCTATCATCAGCATAAAAATCTAGGTATTGGACTATTAAAGATAGAACAAGCATATAAACAAGAACCAGAAAAAAAACAAGAATTAACAAATAAACATTTTAAAAAAGTTGATGAAGAGCATAAAAAAGCAATTGATAAATTTGAAAATAAAACAGAAGATAATGTTTTAGAATTACAGCAACAATTAGATTTAGAGATTGCAGAATCTGAAAATAGGATTGTTGAAGTTGTTGATTATGTAATTGAAGATAAACCTGAACCCCCTCCCCCATCCCATTGGAATGGGTATCCAAATAATTGGGGTGATAAAAAACCACCATTTTAAAAATAGGGTCTTTATAGACCTTATTTTTATTTGGGAATTTTGGGAATTTTGGGAATTTTGCTCCATGTAATGGCTCACGGATTAACTGAAAATCGTAGATTTTTAGTTAAGCGGTTAGTGAGTTTCCACTAGGTGGAAATTTTTTTAAAAGCATCTAAAAATGATACAATGAAATAAAAAGTCTGGAGGGGAAATTATGGGAACAAAAGCAATATTTAGACAAGCAGCCAAAGCCAAGAGGAGCACATATAATCATTTATTTAATACTCAATCAGTTCAAAATCAGAATATCAAACATAATCCTAATTTGAATAATGACAATACTTTAATAGTTTGCAATGATGAAGGTAAGTTTGAGAAAGATACTTTTAAAAGGAATGGATTAAATAATTATGAT
>CAZDFZ010000183.1:0-3594 GCA_964504855.1 uncultured Aliarcobacter sp. | reverse complement strand
ATAGCAAATAGAGCTTTAGAGATACTTGGATACGAAAAAAGTTCTTATGATATTATCCATCCAAATAATCATATTAATATGAGTCAATCTACAAATGATGTTTATCCAACAGCAATAAAAATCACACTTTATGAGTTAATATTTAAACTAAAAGATAGTTTACGATTTTTAAGGGATTGTTTTGAAGAAAAAGCAGTTGAATTTAAAGATGTTTTAAAAATGGGAAGAACACAGCTTCAAGATGCTGTTCCTATGACTTTGGGTCAAGAGTTTAAAACTTTTGCAGTTATGATTGATTCTGATATTTATAGGTTAAAAAAAGTGCAAACTCTTTTAAAAGAGGTTAATTTAGGTGCAACTGCAATTGGTACAGGAATTAATACAAAAGCTTCATATCAACAAAAAGTGATTAGTAATTTAAGAGATGTTACTGGAGTTGATTATATAAGTGCTGGTGATTTAATAGAAGCTACGCAAGATACAGCTTCCTTTGTACATATTTCTGGAATGCTAAAAAGTGTTGCAATTAAAATATCAAAAATTTGTAATGATTTAAGACTTTTAAGTTCTGGTCCAAGAGCTGGATTTAATGAGATAAATCTTCCACCTATGCAACCTGGAAGTTCAATTATGCCTGGAAAAGTGAATCCAGTAATTCCAGAAGTTGTGAATCAAGTGGCTTTTGAAGTAATTGGAGCTGATGCAACTATTTCAATAGCAAGTGAACATGGGCAATTACAATTAAATGTATTTGAGCCATTGATTGCTTATAAGCTATTTACTTCAATAATTATGATGAGAAGAGCTTTTCAATCTTTAGGTGAAAAGTGTGTTAAAGGAATAACTGTAAATAAAGATGTTTGTATGAATAATATTTTAAATTCAGTTACACTTGTTACTTGCTTGAATCCTATTCTAGGATATGAAAAGAGTTCATCAATTGCAAAAGAAGCTCTTAAAACAAATAAAAGGGTATATGATATTATTTTAGAACAAGGATTATTTACAAAAGAGGAATTAGATGAGTTATTAAAGCCTGAGAATATGGTAAATAATTTCATTAAGGAGACAAAATGAAAATAACTGTTTTAAATACAGGTGGAACTTTTAATAAAAGATATAACCCATTAACTGGAAATCTTGATGTACCAAGTGATAATCTTGCCCTTGATAAGATAATAGGATCTTGCCCAAATATTATTTTTGATTTAAAAAATATTGTTTCTAAAGATAGTTTAGATTTTACACAAGAAGATAGAGAGCTTATTTTAGAAAATGTAAAGAATAGTTCAAGTGATAAAATTATAATTATTCATGGAACTGATACGGTTGATTTAACTGCAAAGTTTTTAGATGGAAAAATAGAAAATAAACAAATAGTTTTCACAGGTGCCATGGTTCCAATGAGTATAGATGAAGTTGAAGCTACTATGAATTTTTCTTTGGCTTTGGGATTTTTAAATGCACAAATTAATAATGGAATTTATATATCTATGCATGGAGTTGTAGTAGAATACTTTAAACTTTTAAAAAATAGAAGTTTGGGTCAATTTATAATAAAAAATTAAATATTTAGGATAAATAAAATGGAAAAATTTATAGAAACTTTAAAATCGTGTGGTTATGATGCAAATTTTGTAAAAACAAAAGAAGAAGCATTTGAATTAGCAAAAACATATATTAAGCCAAATATGAGTGTAGGTCTTGGTGGAAGTGAAAGTGTAAAAGAGATTGGATTATTAGAGTATTTATTAAATAAAAAAGATATTACACTTTTTAATCAATATGAAGATGGAATTTCTATGGATGAAAATATCAAAAGAAGAAAACAAGGCTTAGTTTCTGATATTTTTGTAACAAGTACAAATGCTCTTTCAAAAGATGGAAAACTAATAAATGCTGATGGTAGTGGAAATAGGGTAGCTGCATTTTCTTATGGACCAACAAATGTTTTAGTAATTGTTGGTATTAATAAAATAGTTGAAAACGTAGAAGCTGGATTTAAAAGAGTTATGGAAGTAGCAGCTGTAAAAAATATAGATAGAATGAACAAAAAAGCAATTTCATTTGGAAAAGAACCAAAACATAATATTGACAATATCGCAAATAAATTTTCATGGGTAAAAGCTGATGATATAAAAGATAGAATCATTATCATATTAGTTGATGAAGAGTTGGGATATTAAGAGTAATTTTTTTATTTAAAATTAACATAACTTACTTTTAGATAAAATGGGCAAAAATTTAAAATAGGACTTTATAAAATGGCATTATATACATGTGGACATATTATTCCTGATTCAGATTCTATCTGTTCAGCAATTTCTTTATCATATTTATTAAATAAAATAGGAAGACCTGCAATTCCTGCAAGACAAGGTGAAGCAAATCCTGAAACTCAATATATTTTAGAAAGATTTGGATTTGAACTACCAGAACTTAGAACTTCATTTGCTGGTCATGAGTTATATATTACAGATTATTCTGATGTTGCACAAGCTCCACAAGAACTTGACAAAACTACAATCGTTGGGATCGTAGATCACCATAAACTAGGAGATATTACAACTTCTGCACCACTAGAGTGTTGGATAAGACCAGTTGGATGTACAAATACAATCGTTAAAGAGATGTATGATTTTCATAAAGTTGAAATTCCTGCAAACATAGCTGGAATTATGATGTGTGCAATTTTATCTGATACAGTTATCTTTAAATCACCAACTTGTACAGATACTGATATTAAAGCGGTTAGAGAATTAGCAGCAATTTGTGGAATTGAAGATTTTGGTGCTGTTGGTATGGAAATGTTTAAAGTTAAATCACAAGTTGCTGGAACTCCTATAAGAGATCTTGTAATGAGAGATTACAAAAACTTTGATATGCATGGAACAAAAGTTGGTGTTGGGCAACTTGAAGTTGTTGATGGAAGTGTTTTTGATGAAATCAAAGATGAATTAATGGCTGATATTAAAAAAGTAAAAGAAGAACAAGGTTTACATACTGTTGCTTTACTTTTAACTGCCATTATGAAAGAAGGAAGTGAAGTTTTAGTAACTTCTGATGATACTTCAATTTTTGAAAAAGCATTTAGCTGTAAACTTGTTGATGGAACAATTTGGTTAGATGGTTGTTTATCAAGAAAAAAACAAATTATTCCTTTCTTAGAACCTGCATTCGCTTAAAATTTTACAAAGCCATTAAGGCTTTGTGAGCAAATATAAATTTCTCAATAAAAAACTTTTAGGAGAAAAAAATGAAAAAATACTTAATAGAATTTTTAAAAGATATAGGTATTGAACCTACATTTATTACTGTAAGTTTTATATTTATTGGGATTATTGTTTTAACTGCTATTGTTGTTCATATAATACTTCATAAGATTATTTTAAAATCTATAAAAAGAGTTGATAGAAAAAGACATAATTTTATAACTCAAAGCTTATTAGAATATAACCTTTTCCAAAGATTAGCACTTGTTTTTCAAGGTTTGGTTGTATATTGGCAAACATCAATTTGGGTAGATAAACAAAGTGTCTTTTATGAAATATTTCAAATATTTAAATTTAATTATTTTAGCATGTTTCATTTTCA
>CAZDFZ010000182.1:0-3616 GCA_964504855.1 uncultured Aliarcobacter sp. | reverse complement strand
CAATAATTGCAGCTGCCCCAGTTCCTGTTCCACCACCTAAACCAGCAGCAATAAATATAATATCAGCACCTTTTAAAGTAGCTTTTATTTCTTCATAACTTTCAACGGCAGAATCACGACCTACTTCTGGTTTCATACCAGCACCTAAACCTTTTGTAAGTTTAAGTCCTAATTGAATTTTTTTCGGAGCTTTTGAAATATGTAAAACTTGTAAATCTGTATTTGCAGCAATTAAATCAATTTTATGAGAACCTTCGTTTATCATGTGATTGATCATATTACAACCACCACCACCTACTCCAATAACAGCAATTTTTGCTACATTATCAGATAAAACCTTACTTGGCATATCTACTTTAATATCATCAACTCTAAATAAATTTTCCATTTTTTCCATTAAAACCACTCCGATACTTTATTCCAGAATTTAGAAACACCCTTTTTCTTATCTCTTATTAAAGGTGTTAAAATTGCTGAATTATTTTTAACTGGTACTTCTTCTTTTACAGTTTGTGAAACTGGTTTTTCAGATACATTTTCAACAACTGAAATTTTAGGTTCTATGATTCTATCTTTTTTTAACGGTTTAACTAATTTTTTACTTGAATCCAATTGATAGCTTTTGTTAATACCTAATGAATAGAATAATAATCCTGCAATTGTTGCCATATTTGCTTCATCAAAACTCATAAAACCATTTTTAATATTTTTTGGATAAGAAACACTAATTGGAATACCTTCATAGATTTTTTCTGCAAGTTTTTTTATTCCATCAAGATAACTCATACCACCAGTTATTACAATACCTGAACCTGTATTATCTAAATAACCACTTTTTTTAAGTTTATTTTTTACTAAAACTAATACTTCCTCAACACGTGCATGAATAATTGTTTGAATATAATCAAGTGCAACTTCTGAAATACTCTCTTCATCACCAATTCTAGGAATTTTAACTTTTGTCACACCTAATTCATTATTTGGTGAATAGTTTCTTAATAGTGAACCATACTCTAATTTTATCTTTTCAGCAGCTGTTGGAGGTGTATGTAACATAACAGATAAGTCATTTGTTATGTGATTTGAACCAACAGGGATAAAACCATTAAAAATAATAGAATTACCTTTGAAATATACAAATTCAGTTGTTGTTGAACCTAAATTAATAACAACTGCTCCAAACTTTTTTTGTTGTTCATCAAGAACAGCAAGTGCAGAAGCATACGAATCTAATACGAATTTTACAACTTCTATCCCAGAAGTTTTCAACGCAGATTTGATATTTGTTAACGCCGTTCTTTTAGCTGTAACTATATAAACAGAAACTTCTAATCTTGAACCATTCATATTTAAAGGATTATCAACTTCAACAGAATCATCAACTTTAAAAAATATAGGAACAACATGTACAACTTCATATTCAGGAACAATAGTAGCATTATATAATGCCATTTGCATAACTTGATTGATTTCAGTTTCAGTAATTAAACCATTTGGAACATTAACAGAACCAGAACTTCTTATACTTTTAGAGTAATTACCCGATATAGAAACTACTGTTGTGTCAATAAGTTCAGTTGTGCTTTTTTTTGCCATAGAAACTGCATCTTTTATAGCTTTTGAAGCTTCTTCAATATTAATAATTAGACCTTTATTTATTCCACTACTTTTTTGATTACCTGCACCTAATATATTTATATTATTTTCTAAATCATGTTTTGCTATAACTGCTGTAATATTAGATGAACCAATATCAATTGCTAAAAAAGTATTATTCAATCATTACTCCTTTTCTTTAATTGTTGTAGATTTTATTTGAAAATTGTTTTCTAATTTTTTAATTAAATTTGTCATTAACTCTTCCTCTTGTAGTTGCATTAAACTACTTTTTACAAGTTCATCTTTAGATTTATTGTATTCAGCAAATTTAGAGTTATTAATTCTGTATAATACCACTTTTTCTTCTAATTTTACTATTCCTTCTTTTGAAGTTGAAGTAAATAACTCTTTTAAGAATTTAGAAGATTCTTCTTGCTTTAAACCTGAAATTTTATTTACAGAATCTCTAGTAATACCAATAACATTAGTTCCTGTAAAATCTTTTAATTGTGCATTTGCTAATTCATCAAGTTTTTTATTTTTTAGTACTTTTTCAAAATCTTTTGAAACTAAAGGTAATGCTTGTTCAAAAGATAATGGTTGAGATAAATTTTTCTTAACAATTTTTACAATTATATATTTATCATTTTCTAAAAATGGTTTTACAATTTCACCATCTTTTGTATCTGAAATTTTTGCAACATTTTCTTTAGAAAATGGAATTGCAGAATCTGTATAAGTTACTTTTTTCTCAAATTTTTCTTCTTCTTTTTTAAGTTTTAAATAAACTTTTAGGGCTTCAGATTTTGTGAATTTTTCATTTAAATCTTTTATAACTTCATTTTTTGCTTCATCAATTGACTTTAATTTTCCATCAGCATGCTTATAGTCTGATTTAAATTTTTCATATTGTGATTTTATATCTTCTTCCGAAGGATTAGATGACAATAAAGGAAGTTCTTTAACTTCTAAATCATAAGATATTTCAGACATATAAGAATTTTTATTTTCTTCCCAATATTTTTTTACTTCATCATTTTTTAAATCAACTTTTATATCACTTGAATTTAAAATTTTCATTGTAATATCATCTTCGATAAATAGAAGTTTATTTAAGTTTTCAACTTCAATAGCACTTGGATTAACATTGAAAATAACTTGTACTTTTTGTAGTAATAAATTTCTTTTTATTGATTCTTCAAATATCTTTGGTGTAGTTCTATTTTGATTTAAGATTTTTACATAAGTATCTTTATCGAATTTACCATCTTTTAAGAAAACATTATATTTTACTAACTCTTTTGCAACATCTTCATCTGTAACATCAAATCCTATTGAATCAGCATAAGCAAGTATTAAATTTTTTTGTAAAACTTGTCTATACGCTGCATCTTTCAAATTTAATTGATCTGCAAGCTCTTTACTAAACATTGTTCCAAACATTTTTGAATATTGTGCATAAAGATTTGAATATTCTTCTTGAAATTCTTCTACAGAAATTTCTCTATTTCCTACAACAGCTACAGCTTTTGCATTTTTACCATAATCATAAGAGCCCCAACCAACGAAGCCGGCACCAACAAATGCAATTGTACTAATCCAAATAGTAATTACAAGCCACTTTTTGTGCCTTTGCATCCAAGTAATCATAAAATATTATCCTCTTAAAAATTTTGTATATAATACAAAAGAGTTGCTTTTAAGTTAGTTAAACTAAAATTATTTCTTTATTTTGGACTTCTTTTTTACTAAGTAAATCATTTATAACAGATTCTCTAATAGTTATTTCAAGTTTTTTACATGCACTTTTGAAAGCTTCTTCTTCTCCAACAATAAAACACATCTTTTTTGCTCTTGTAATTGCAGTATAAAGTAATTTTGTATTGTGCATGATATAATGGGAAAAAGCAGACGGAGGACACATCATGAAACGTTCATGGCTGAAGACGGTGCAGGCGGTGCTGGCGCTGCTGCTGGCATTCACAACGGTTCCGGCCGTACCGGTACAGGCGGAAGA
>CAZDFZ010000181.1:0-3619 GCA_964504855.1 uncultured Aliarcobacter sp. | reverse complement strand
CCTTCTAACATACCTTTTTCATACATAGAAGTAGCAACATTAAGTTCAGTTTGTCCTCCCATAGTAGGTAAAATAGCATCTATTTTTTCTTTTTCAATAATTTTAGCAACTACAGCTTCTGTAATTGGTTCAATATAAGTTTTATCAGCAAATTCTGGATCTGTCATGATCGTTGCTGGGTTTGAATTTATTAAAACAACTCTATATCCTAGTTCTTTTAGCGTTTTTGTGGCTTGAGTTCCAGAGTAATCGAACTCACACGCTTGACCAATAACAATCGGTCCAGAACCAATAAGTAAAATAGATTTTATATCTTCTCTTTTTGGCATAAAAATTCCCCGTATTTATTTTATAAAATTTGAATAGTGTATCTAAAAGGTGCTTAAGATTGGGTTATACGTATAATTTATTTAAAAAAGCATTGATAAATAATTTTTATCAATGCCTTTTTTTTGGATAGTCTATTTTGCTGGAAGATTAAATTTTTTTGTTTCTAAAATACCATCTTTATCAAACGATAAGTAGTATAAAATATCTTTTTTAACGCTAAGTCCAGTTAAATATCTAATTGCTAAATTAGCTTGAAGTGAACCAATATGCATAACAATTGGACAAGCAATTCCATTTGGTTTTCTATCATTTATTTGAAAAATTGCTTCATAAGATGCTTTTTCAAAAAAGCAAACTTGACCATGAAACTCTTCAACACTTCCATAAATCCAAGGTTGATTATTTTTCATACAATATTCGTTGATTGCTGCTCGCGTTGGAAGATTATCTGTCGCATCAATAATCAAATCAAAAGTTAAATTTCTTGAAGCAAAATCATCAAAACTTTCTGTATAAGCTGTAACTTTTGTATATGGACATCTAGATTCTACTAACTCTTTTAAAACTAATGCTTTATATTTTCCATCATCACCAACTTTAAATCCAATTTGTCTATGAATATTGTGAACACCTACTGTATCGAAATCTACAAAAGTAAATTCCCCTATTCCTGATGCACCTAAAGCAATAGCTAAAGTACATCCAAGCCCTCCACTACCAATAATTGCTACTTTTTTATTTTGTAGTGAATTTTGTGTATCTTCTCCCCAAAGTTTGATTTGTCTATTAAAATATTCATTAAATTCTGTATTCATAATTTATTCCTTAGTAAATAAGTAAAGTTTATTTTTATTATATATTAATGTAATAATAGCAAATTAAAATTAAATTACTTTGACTAGAATCAATCTTTAAATTATTTCATTTTTTCATATATCTCTTTTATAGCATTTATAAAAAATTTATGATGATTCGGAGCTTTTGCAACTCTGTAATCCTTGATTCCTAGCTTATGGGCAACTTCTAAATATTCCATATCAAGTTCATATTCAGTCTCTGAATTATCAACTGTGAATGATATTGGATAGATTATTACTTTTGATTTTATCTCTTTTAATTTATCTTCTAAATATGGTCGTAACCACTCCATAGGACCTAATCTTGACTGATATGCCACATGAATCTTTTTGAAATTAATATCTTGATAAATCAACTCTTTTTTTGCACACTCAACATTTGCTAAAATATGTTTTTGATATAAATCACCCTTATCTATTACCTTTTGAGTTAAACCATGAGCAGAAAAAATAAGTTCAAAATCTTTTGGATTTTCTCCTTTTAAAGCCTCTTTTATTCGCTCTACAATAGCTCTATTATAAGAAATATTATCATAATAACTATCTATTGTTTTTATTTTTTTATGAAGATTATATTTTTTTGCAACTTTTACAAACTCTTCAATAGAAGATTTTGTTGTTGTACTTGAATAGTGTGGATACATAGGAATAGCGTAAATTTCATCATAAGAGACAAGTTTTTTCATAATATCACTTGCAAATGGTGGAGTGTATCTCATCTCATAAAAAACATCAGCATCTAGTTCTTTATTTAATCTTCTTACCAATCTTTTTGTATGACCTACAATTGGAGACATTCCACCTAATTTTTTATAATTTTCTTGAGATTCTCTCAATCTTTTTGAAATAATAATCTGTCCTATTAAGGCTCTTATTGGCTGGGGAGCGCCAATAATATATTTGTCATTAAACATATTTTTAAGAAATACTTTAACCTCACTAATATTATTTGGTCCCCCCATATTCATCAATACAACTGCTCTTTTCAAAATTTATCCTCTTTCTAAAATTTCTTTAGTGGTTTTATGTCTAAAATCAAACATATTTTGTAAATCTTTTTTTACAAATCCTTCGAGCAATCTTCCCAAAAATCCAAATGGCATTTTAAAGGTAATTACATCTTTTAATTCGCACATATTTCCATGTTTTATAAATATATGTTTATGTTCCCAATAGGCAAATGGCGATTTAAGTGCTATATCAACCAACAAATTTGGCTCATCAATTTTTTCAATTCTTACTTCCCATATCATTGGTATAAAATATTTTGTACTTTTGATTTTAAGTATTTGAGAAACCTGAGGTTTAAAATCTTTTGTTAGTAATTCTACTTTTATATCATTTGGAGTAATTTTTGTTACATTATTTGTGTCTAAATGAAAATCAAATAGAGCTTTTATATCACAATTAATATATGAACTTTTAATAAATGTTTGCATTTTTGTCTCCTTGTACAAATATCTTATACAAAGATAATTTACAAAAAATAAGATAGTTTTTGTACTCTTTTTTTGTAAGTTTGTAGAATAAATTATTTTTATTTAATTTACTCTTTTTAAAATATCAAAACTCTCAATTTCAAATTTTGAAAATGCAAACCATTTTTTGCCTAAGTCTTTCAAACTAGCACTTATATAATTATCTATCAAAATCACTTCATTTGTTGCAAGTTTTAGTAAATCATTTACAAAAACTTACCCATCGTAAAATATTCCTTGTTTTGGTTTTAGGGTTTTATCTTCTAAAGCATTTAATATTTGATTTATTTTTATATCTGTTTTTATTTCATAAGAAATTTGTCTTTTTTCTAAAAAATCAATTTTATAAAATAAAGCATTATCTGAACTAATTATCTTTCTCATTTCAACAAATGCTCTTATGATTTTTACACTTATATCAACTGCAATCTCACTTTTTAAAACTGCACTTAACATAGAAACACCTTGTTCTGTAAAAGCATAAGGCGGTCTTCTTAGTCCCATCTTATCTGAATTGGAAGTCACAAATTGTGCCCTCCAATTTTCAAACTCTTCTTTTGAGAGTTGAAACATAAAATCATTTGGAAATCTTGTTTCATTTCTTTTTACAGCTTGATTTATATGTTTTGTTTCCACTCCGTAAAGTTCTGCTAAGTCTCTATCTAGCATTACTTGTTGGTTTCTTATGTTGTGAATTTTGTCTTTGATGCTGTTTTCATTTATCATAAGTTCTTGCATTTTTTAGCCTTTTGAATTTATGCAAGAATTATATAAATTTTTTCGATTAATAATTAAAAATATTACAATTTGTTAATTTTTTCTTATACCTTACAAACTTCTTCTTTCAATATACTCTCTAAAATCTTTTGCACCCTCTTTTGAGCTTGTTACGATTTCGCTGATTCCATCAAAAGAGATTTCTAGTTTTGATTGTTCTACGCTTCTCATTGATTT
>CAZDFZ010000180.1:0-3640 GCA_964504855.1 uncultured Aliarcobacter sp. | reverse complement strand
GTTGGGTGTTACTTTAAAACTTCTGATTTTGTCTAAGATACTTTTCACATCTTTTGACTCTATTGGTTTTACTAAATAGCCAATTCCACCATTTTTAAAAGCTTCTAAAGCAAATTCTGTATGTGCTGTTTGAAATATTATAAATGTTTTTGGTTCAATTTGCATAATTGAATCAGCAAGTTCAAGACCTGTGATATTTGGCATAGAAATATCCAAAAATACTGCATCAAACTTTGTTTTTGTTATCTCTTTTAGTGCTTCAATCGGATTATCAAAAGCTGTAATATCTTCAATTCCATTTTCATTTAACAATCTTTTTAATCTGCTTAAAGCCAGACTTTCATCATCAACTATCATTACTTTCAATTTGTGTCCTTTAAAATGTCGTATTTATTTCAATTCAATTATAAACTGCATTTTATCATCTAAAATTTTCGATGATAAATTCCCTACTTTTTGAAGTTCCAATCTTTTTTGTAAGTTTGATAAACCTGTTCCAAACTCTATTATAGAACTTATCTTACCATCATTTTGAACTATTATTTCATCTTTTGTAAAACCAATATCAATATTTAGAATTTTTCCTAAAAAACCATGTTTTATGGCATTTTCTACTAAAAGTTGAATAGAAAATTTTGGTATTTTTATATTTTTATATTCATCAAAATTTTGTACATTTAAAACTATTTTTTCATTAAATCTAATATTTTCTATATTTACATAAGTTTTTACCATTGAAATTTCTGTTTCTAGGCTTATCAAACTCTCTTTATTTATAGCATTTCGCAAAAATTTTGAGATGTGAATTACTGCCTCTTCTGCTTTTTTTTGGTCTTGATAAATAAGCTCTGATACTGAATTTAAAGCATTAAATAAAAAATGAGGATTAAGTTCATTTTCCAATGCTTTTAGTTTTGTCTCCAAAATCTGTGTTTTTATAAGCTCATTTTTGTACTTCATAGAGATAAATTGATGCAAAATAAGCCCAACCAAAAATGTTAAAAAACCAATAGTCGCAGAAACATAAAACCAAAATGGTGCTATGAACTTTAAAATCTCAAAATCACTAAATGAAAAAACAATAAAAGAGAGAATAAATCCTAAAAATCCAGATGAAAAAGAGAATATAAAACTAATCACATACCAAAATTTTTGATTTACTTTTGGAAGTATAAAATTGTTTGAAATACTTATCAAAATAGAAGCAAATAAAGAGATAAAAATAGCTGTACTTGTGCTAAATACAATGGTTGAAATAGTTTGTAAATCTTTATTTAAAAAGTAAAAAAATAAAGATATAAAGAAACCAAAAAAAGCACCAATTATTACAATATACAACCAATCTTTTAGTGTCACTTTTAGTTCAACTTTTTGCATTTACTTCTCTTCTTTCAAAAAATTTTCAATATCCAAAGCTATTTCATCAATAGCCTCTGTGGCTTTTTTATGCAACACTTTTGTATAAACCTCTTCCATCAAATATCCACTTGGCTCAAGGTTATTTAAAATAGATACTTTTATATCTGGATTTAAAAACATATCTGTGTTTATCACTGCTCCACTTGTACCAATAACCACAAAAAACTCGCAATCATCAAACTCTTTGTACATATCTTGATATTTTGGTGCCATTTCACCAAAAAATACTATATTTGGTCGTAAATGATTTTGACATTTTGGGCAGTTTTCAGTTGTAGTATCTTGTTTTTCATAAGCAATATCTACTATATTTTGGCACTTTTCACATCTTAATTCTCTTAAAAACCCGTGTAAATGCGCTACTTCATCACAGCCAGCCTTTTCAAACATATCATCCACATTTTGAGTTATAACAGCTATTTGATCTTTGTATTTATTTTTTAATTTTGCTATTACTTTATGGGCGTGATTTGGCTTTTTATCTTTTAACTCTTCTCTTCTTGCATTATAAAAATCGATGGTTAATTTTCTATTTTTTTCCAAACATCCAGCATAACAAACATCTTCTATTTTATGCTTTTCCCAAAGTCCACCGCCATCTCTAAATGTAGAAATTCCACTTTCAGCACTAATTCCAGCTCCACTTAAAATGATAACTTTTGCCATATAAACTCTTTTTATCTATTTTTATTTGATTATAACATTTTATTTAAAACATCAACGCCAATGGCAACTCCTGGCCATCCTTGTCCAGCGAAAACTGTATCACCGATGTTATAAAGTCCATCAAAAGGTGTATTACAACTTGGAAGCTCTAAAATATTTTTTGCAGTTATTGCTTTACCACCACAATTCGTTCTGTTTATATATCTAGAAAATGTTTTTGAAGTTGCTGCAAAACTAATAACTATATCTTCATCTTTTAGATTCTCAAAATTATTTAAAAACTCATCTAAAATAAAATTTTTTGTAAACTCTTTTTTTGTTTCATATTCTTCTTTAGTTAAACCTTCCCAAAAGATAGCTTTTGAGTGTGTTGAAATAGTGATAGAATAACCATCTTTTGATAATTTTTCATCATTTATATCTGAAAAAGAGACAAAAAAAGAGTTAGAAATACAGTTTGGAATAAGCTCTTTTAAGATGATTTGATAGTGATGTAAAAAACTCTCTTTTGATTTTAATTTTATATAAACCACAAATGCACTTTGATCACTAAAAGAAAATTTTTCATAATACTTTTTTATATTCTCATCTGCAAATAACTTTGAACTCTCAAAAATAGCTGAATTTAATACCACTTTTGAAACTATGTATTCATCTTTTGATGAGATTAATCTATATTTTTTATTTTCTTTTTGTATAGATATTATCTCTTCTTTATTATTTACATTTATATCTTTTAATAAATCTTCTATAATTTTTCCCATCCCGCCATTTGGGTAAAAAACCTTATGAAATGGATATGCAAGACCTAATGCCATAGATAAAAGAGATAAATCTTTTGATGTGGTTTGTAAAGTTATCAAAAGCTGAGAATCAATGAAAGCTTTATACTCTTTTGAGATATTTGGCAAGACTTGATTTATAAAAGAATCAGCAGTTCTAAATAGATCAAACTTAAATGATTTTAATAGCTCTAAAATAAAAAAAGTAGTATTTGTATATGCTTTAATACTGTATTTAGCATAATATATATTCTTTAAAGCCCAAAATCTATCATCAATATCTTTTATAGTTTTCCAAAACACTCTATTATTTTCATGATAATAAACACTATTTAATTGAGATAAAAACTCTTCAAAATTTTGGACTCTATCTACAATCTTTTTATTTTGTATAGTTCTTATTGCTATTTTACTCTCTACAATATCTGGAATAAAACCCACTTTATCAAATATTCTTTTTATTGGATGATTGTTTTCATATCCTACAAATGTTGTAGCACCTGTATTAAAATAACTTCCATATCTTTTAAAAGTAGATGCACAACCTCCAAGATTTTTATCTTTTTCAAATAAAAGTAAATCTTTGTTTTTATTTAAAGAAGCGATTAAACTTCCCCCTATTCCACTTCCAATAACTGCAATATCAAGCTCTTTCATTGTTTGCTCTTTTAAACTCTTCGATTGCTCTTTTTCTTGAAAAATCAATACTTACTATTTGTGGTGGATTTATTGTAGAACGAATGGATGATAAATTCAAGCTAAAATTTGAAAAG
>CAZDFZ010000179.1:0-3649 GCA_964504855.1 uncultured Aliarcobacter sp. | reverse complement strand
AGTTAACTATAAGAAAAGAGAATAATTCAGACCCCATTTTTTTTAATTAAGCCTAGTAAAACAATCAATTTTCTCATTTTTAATCCTTTAAAATAATTTAATTGATTATAACTAAATTATTTTAAAAATTATTAATATGATATGATAATTTTTTGTGATCTAAGATTTTTATATAACCTTTTTCATTTTGTATGATTTTATCTTTTTTTAGTTTTGCAAGTTTTCTTGAAAAAGTTTCTGGAGTAATATTTAAAATTTGAGCAATTTTTACCTGTTTAAGATTGATTAAAATAGGCTCATTATCAATTAGAAATTTTGCGATTTTTCCAACACTATTTGAACTAATATTGTAGTTTATGAAACTTTCTAGTGCTTTGATTTTTTTTGTTAAAGATTTTATAAAAAACATTGAGATTTCAGGTTTTAATAAAAACTCTGCTTTAAATTTTTCATAATCAATTAATAAAACTTCTGCTCTTGTTTCAAATGAACAATTTGCTGGAAATCTCATCTCTTCATAATTTACAATTTCAGCAACCAATGATGGTGCCATAAGATTGTGAATAATTACCTCATTATCTTTATGGTCATAAGTATAAAGTTTAGCTATTCCTTTTATTAATAAATGTAAATATTTTGGCTCATCACCTTTATAAAAAAGAATTTCATCTTTATTAAAATATTTTTTTATACTTATCTCTTTTAATCTTATTAAATCTTCTTTCTTTAAAAAATTAAAAAACTGAAAATCTTCAAATCCACTATTTTCCATCTTCTTTCTCTTTATGTTGATTATAATCAAGGTTTGTTTTGGTATTTTATGCAAAAATCTTAAAAAGTAAAATTAAATAGGACTAATATTATCCTAAAATGAAGTAGAAAATGACAACTGAGAAATTTGAAATAGAAATAAATACTTTAAAAACTTTTCTTGAACTTTATTGCAAAGATAAACATGAACTTCAAGAAACAAAAAATATAACCTTAAATTACAAATCTAATAGTTTTAATTTAGAAACAAATTTATGTGAAGATTGTCAAAAAGCAATAGATTATTCATTTATAAAACTACAAAATTGTCCCCATGAAATAAAGCCACGATGTAGAAAATGTCCAAATCCTTGTTATGAAAAACAAGAGTGGAAAAATATTGCAAGAGTGATGAAATACTCTGCAATAAAATTATCGTTAGGAAAAATCAAATCACGACTAACAAATATCTTTAACTAGATTTACCAATTTATAGGCTCTTTTCCTAAACTTGTCAAAATCTCATTTGTTTTTGAAAAGTGTTTACATCCAAAAAAACCTCTATATGATGAAAGAGGACTTGGATGTGGAGAGCTTAAAATATGATGTTTTTTCTTATCTATTAATTTTGTTTTTGAAATAGCTGGACTTCCCCAAAGTATAAAAACTATATCTTTACAATTATCGTTGATATACTTGATGATATTATCTGTAAAAATCTCCCAACCTAAGTTATGATGAGATTTTGGAAGGCCTTCTTCTACAGTTAAAATAGTATTTAAAAGCATCACACCTTGTATTGCCCAAGGAGTTAAATCTCCATCTTCACAAATAGATTTTTTGCCTAAATCATCATTTATCTCTTTTAATATATTCATCATTGATGGTGGATTTTTTATCTCTTTTGGAGTAGAAAATGATAAACCTTGTGCTTGACCAAAACCATGATATGGATCTTGTCCTAAAATCACAACTTTTAAATTGTCCAATTTTGTCAAAGAAAAAGCTTTAAAAATATTTTGTTTTTCAGGAAAAACATTTGATGTTTCATATCTTTTATCAATTTCATCTTTTAATTTTTTGAAGTAATCTTTTTGCTTTTCCGCTTCTATAAGTTTTTCCCACGTCATAACGAATCCTTTTAAATAGTTCCTATTTAAAAGGAACCAATATCATATTTATCTACTTTTTTAGCGAAGATTAAAAATCTTCTAAAAAGTAGCAAAATCCTAAAGAGCTTCAAGAATGAAGCTTCTATAAATAAAAAAAGCTAAGGCAAAAAACCTTAGCTTTGTAAAAATCATAAACTTCTAATTATAAAACTGGTGATTTGATAACCATCATTTTTTGATTTTGCATCTCTGCCATAGAATCAGGAATTCCACCTAATCCTAAACCAGAAGTTTTAGCTCCACCAAATGGCATCCAGTCAACTCTAAATGCTGTGTGATCATTTACCATAACAGCTGTTGCATTTAATCTTTTTACTGCTTTTAAAGCTGTGTCGATATTTTTTGTAAATACTGCTGCTTGGAAAGAAACATCTAATTGATTTGCTCTTTTGATTGCTTCATCTAAAGTTTTGTAAGAATATACACAAACAACTGGTCCAAAAATCTCTTTTTGAGAGATGATTGCATCATCAGACGGATTTACAATAACAGTTGGCTCAAAACAAGAATCACCTATTCTTTTTCCACCAGTTAAGATTTTTCCACCTTTTGCAACTGCTTCATTAACCCATTCTTCAACTCTATTTACTTCATTATGGTTGATTAATGGTCCAACTTCAGTTTTTGGATCTAATTGGTTTCCAACTACTAATTTTGAAGCTTTTTCAGCTATTTTTGAAGCAACTGTGTCTGCTATTGATTCATGTACAAAAATTCTTTGAACAGAAACACATACCTGACCTGCATGGTAGAATCCACCTTTTACAAGGTCTGGAATCATAGCTTCAATATCTGCATCTGGCTCAACGATTACTGGTGCTACTCCACCATGTTCTAATGCACTTCTAGTTCCTGCACTTGCTTTTGAATTTAAGTACCAACCAACAGGACCAGAACCAATAAATGTAAAGAATGCAGTTTTTGGACTAGTAACTAAAAGTTCTCCCCCTTGTCTATCACAAACAACAGCTTGTGCCCAACCTTGTGGTAATCCAGCCTCTTTTAATAACTCTACAAGTCTTAAAGCACTCATAGGAGTTTGAGTTGCTGGTCTAATAATCACAGGACATCCAACGGCAATTGCAGGGATAACTTGGTGAACTGCTAAGTTAAATGGGTGATTAAACGCTGAAATTGCAGCAACAACACCAATTGGTTCTTTCATTGTATATGCCATTCTATTTGCTGAACTTAAAGTATGTCCCATTGCAATTTCATGACCTTCTTGTAATCCAATTTGCTCAATAGCTATTTTTATACCATTGATTGCTCTTTGAATTTCAACTTTAGAATCAATATATGGTTTTCCACCTTCACTTGCACAAAGAATTGTTAACTCTTCAACTTGTGAAGACATAATCTTCATCAAGTTTTCTAAAATTTCAACTCTTTTATATTTTGGAATCCAGTTATCAACATCTAAAAATCTTTCATAAGCAGTGTCGATAGCTTGTTGTACACCTTCAACTGATGTAAATGGAACAGATCCTACTACTTTTCCATCAAATGGTGATGTTACTTCTATTGTACTCATATTTCCCCTTTACTTTTTTATAAAATACATTGTTTGTTTGCTAATAAATCATTTAAAATTGAATGATTTAAAGAGTAATCAACTGCTAAATCAATTAAATGAACACCTTTACCATTTACACAAGCATCTAAAGTTTTTTCAAACTCTTCAACAGAAGTTGGTCTATGTCCAGTTGCACCATAAGATTCAGCAT
>CAZDFZ010000178.1:2253-3654 GCA_964504855.1 uncultured Aliarcobacter sp. | reverse complement strand
AGACCTTTTAATTTTCTTACACTACTATCAGCGTTTAATCCAACTATTAAAACATCTCCATAACTTTTTGCTACTTCTAAATATTTAACATGTCCAACATGTAAAATATCAAAGCAACCATTTGTAAATACTATTTTTTTACCTTTTTTATGAAGCTCAAGTGATAGTTTTTCTATCTCTTCAAATGTTTTTATATGAATTGATGAGTTAGATTTATGTAAACTTGATTCATATTCAAAAATCTCTTCTAATGTTGCTGTTGCACTTCCTATTTTACCCACAACAACACCAGCAGCTAGATTTGCAAATGTAACAGCTTCTTCTATATTTAAACCATTTGATATGGCAAATGCAATAGATGCAATTACAGTATCTCCTGCACCTGTTACATCAAACACTTCTCTTGCAACTGTAGGCTTAATAATAAGATTCTCATCAAATATAGCAATACCTTGTTCACTTAAAGTTATTAAAGATACATCTAAATCACAGTCATCTTTTAATTTTTTTATTGCATTTATTAAAGAGTTTTCATCTTTTATATCTATATTTGTAGCTTCAATTGCCTCTTTTTTATTTGGAGTTAAAGTATATGCACCTTTATATTTACTATAATCTTTTCCTTTTGGATCAACAAATACTTTTTTATTTTGTTTATTAGCGATTGAGATTATATTTTGTGTTAAAGATGTAGTTAATACACCTTTCCCATAATCAGATAAAATAATTGCATCATATTTAGTAATATTTATTGATAATTCTTCAATAATTTTATTTTCACTCTCTTTTGAAATATCTTCAATACTCTCTTTATCATATCTGAGAACCTGTTGTTGAGAAGCAATAAGTCGACTTTTTTTAGATGTTTTTCTATTTTTTTCAACAACTAACATTTGCGAACTTACATTTATTTGATTTAAAAGAGTTTTTAGTTCATTTGCCGTATCATCATTTCCAATAACACTTATAACATCGACATTTGAGCCCATTGCTTTTAAATTATTAACAACATTTCCCGCCCCACCCAAAGCAGAACTCTCTTTTTGAACATTTACAACTTGAACAGGAGCTTCTGGAGATATTCTTTCACATTTTCCCCATAAGTAGTGATCTATCATCAAATCACCAATTACTAGAATATTAGTTACTCCAAATTTAAAGTTATTCATATTTTAATCTCTTCATTAAATAATCTTTTTATTTCGGGAATATAAGCTTTTATACCATCTTCCATAGAGAATTTTGGCTCATAACCTAAATTTTCTTTTGTTGTTTCTATATTTGCTTGGGTGAAAAATTGGTATTGTCCAATATAAGGATTCGTGATATATTCTTTTCCATTATCAATATCTAATTCTTTTTGTAAAATATTTACAATATCTTCAAAACTTCTAGCATTCC
>CAZDFZ010000178.1:0-2243 GCA_964504855.1 uncultured Aliarcobacter sp. | reverse complement strand
TAGGATTTGTTGCAAGAATATTTGCTTGAGTTATATCTTCAATGTAAATAAAATCTCTTAATATTTTATCACTTCCTTCAAATAACTTAGGCGTTAATCCCTTTAATATTTGATGACCAAATTGAACTACCATAGAAGCTGTTTTATTTTTATAAAATTCTCTTGGACCATAAACATTAAAATATTTTAATCCAACTATAGAGATATCTAAATCTTTTTTTAGATACTCATACGTGATGTTATCCATCATAACTTTACTAAATCCATATACATTATTTGGTTTTTCATATCCAACTTCAAATCTATTGCTATCTCCATAAGTTGCAGCACTTGAAGCATAAATCATATTTGCATTATGCCTAATTGCAATTTTTAATAGACTCTCATAAGCATTTACATTTGTTTTTAGCATAATATCTTGCTCTAGGGCTGTTGTATCTGAAATAGCTGCTTGATGAAATATATAATCAAATTGATAGTTTTTTTCTAAAGATTCCAATAATTTATCATCATTTATATCACCACTTATTACAATGCCATTAAAACCTAATAGATTTTTAAAATGACCAAAACTTTTTAAATTCCCATTACTAAAAGTTTCTCCACTTCTAAAGCAATCAAGTGCGATTATTGTGCAATCTGGATAGTTATTTTGAAAGTAAAAACATAAATTGCTTCCTATAAATCCAGCTGCTCCTGTTATTAATATTGTCTTTTCATTAAAATCTATATCATTGTATTTCATTTATAAACCTTATTGTTTAATTATATTTATTGTTTCTAATAGATTATTTACAGTATGTGAGATTTCTAAATTATTATTAGTATTTGAAATCAATATTCTATTTGGTATATTTGCATTTATTGCAGTTTCAATGTCACTAGTTTTATCACCAATTAACCATGAATTTTTTAAATCTATTTCAAAATCTTTTTGTGATTGTTTAATCATGCCTATATTTGGTTTTCTACAAGTACAATCAACTTCTGGAGAATGAGGACAAAAATAAACCTTCAGAATTTTCACATCATTTTCTTCAAATTTTTGAAGCATGTAAGTTGTTAACTTTTCAAAATCATTTAAAGAGTAATAACCTCGACCAATCCCAGATTGATTTGTTACAATTATTATTTCATATTTTAAATTTATAAAATATTTACAAGCTTCAAAAACTCCATCAATAAAATGAAATTTATCGATTTTATAAACATAACCATAATCGTGATTGATTACTCCATCTCTATCAAGAAAAATAATCTTCTTTTTTGAATTAATGATAGTTGATCTCCTATATATTATCTATTAAATAATATCATAAAGCTGTTTTAAGTACAATAAGACAAATTTATCAATAGAAAGTAATAATGAATCAAACTACAATATTTTATAAATCAAAAACAGTTTTAATAGAAAAATTAGAAAAACAATCAAATATTAATGTATTAAAAGAAAAAAATTTCTTTTCTAAAATTTTTTCAAAAAAAGAGTATGCAAATATATATTTTCATACTGGTAAGTTAGATGAAAATGCAATTGATAATATCAAAAATTCAAAAATTACAATTGTTAATTCTTTTTCTATAAAAAATGAAATTATTGATAAAATTGAAATAAAAAAAGAAAAAATTCAAGTTATATATCCAACTATAAACGTAGATTTTAGAGAACCAAGTATTATTAAAGCAAAAATTTGTGAAGAATTTCAAATAGATTTAGATTCAAAGATTATATTTTTTACAGGCAAAAATCTCAAATCTTCTGGAGTAAAAGAATTTTTAGATATTTGTTCAAATTTGATATATGAGAATTTTAAAATCATTATCGCTTCAACAGAACAACAAATCAATAGTTTAAAATTTCAACTTACTAAATATGAAGGAATAAAAGATAAATTAATTCTTTTGGAAAATTACAAAAACATTGATAATCTATTTTTAGCGTCTGATATTTTTATATTACCCACAACTAAAAAATCTTTCAATTCAAATGTTTTAAAAGCCATGTTTTGTGAATGTGCTGTTTTTGTAACTATCCAAAATGATGCTAAAGAAGTTGTTGATGTTTTCGCATCAATGGAAAATCCATTTGATTCATCAATTTTATTTAAAATAGATGCCATATTAATGAGTCAAAATGATTTAGTACAAATTAAAAAACAAAATAAAACTTTGGCTGAAGAATTTACTGTTTCAAGTAATTTGGAAAAAATAAATCATATCATAGAAAATGTTTAAATTTACCT
>CAZDFZ010000177.1:0-3673 GCA_964504855.1 uncultured Aliarcobacter sp. | reverse complement strand
TCCTAAAATTTCTTTGATATTTTCAAACTCTTCAAGTGTTAATGAGTGAGCAAGTGCTATCTCTTGAAGATTCATCTCTTGTTTTTGCATTTTTCGCCTTAATATATGGTTGTTAAGTTAAGGCGATTATATCTAAAAAGAGTTAAATTTTATTTTAATCCTCTGCTAGAATTTTTATTTGACCATCATGTATTTCTAAAAATAACTCTTTTTTTCCATAGTATTTAACTGCTGGACTTAAATATTCTTCATCCATTAAAATTTTAAACATGTTTTTACCAAATGAATTTGGATAAGGAGAAACATCTATATTTGTTAATTTGATTGATTTTTGTTCATTTTTTGCAAAAACTGATTTTTTTTGTTCGCTAAAAAGACCAAATCCACTTTTATCAGCTCTTTTAAAATCTTTTGAATAAAACGATAAATAAGTATTTATATCTGAAGTTTTCCAAGAGTCTTTCCATTTAAATATAGAACTCATAATTAAAGCTATTTCTTCTTTTGTAGCTTTTTTAAATTCATTACTTGATGTTAATAAAACAGTTTTATCAATTTGTAATTTTTTTTCTAATTTTTCTAATTCAGAATTATCTAATGCAATACAACCTTTTGTAAATTTTTCTCTATCTGTATCATATGGCATACCATGAATCCAAATTCCAGAACCGTCTTTATTTAAACTTTTATCAAATATGTTTGGATATGAAGTAACTAGTGCAAATGGTCCATAAAATCTATCAACATCACTCTTTTTCTCAACTAATTCATAAGCACCTTCAGGTGTTCTTTTATCACCTTGCGTTTGTTTATCACCTTCATTTTCACCAACAATTACACTGTTTTTAACAAGTAATTTATAGTCATTCCCTTCTTTTTGAAAAAGTGAAATTTCAGACTGCTTTTTTTGTGCAACAAGAATATATTTCTTAAATTCATAATATCCATAATCAACATTCTTATCTTGTAGATATGTTTTCCAATAATCAATGTCTTTTAAAACATTTTCAATTTCTTTTTCAACAGAATTAATACCTTCTGTTCTATATATACTAACAAAATCCTTTGCATAAATATCTAAACAAAGCATTAAAAAAATTACAAATTTAAACAATCAATTCTCCATGTTAATCTTTAAGTTGGGCAATTGTATAATATTAGCCCTAATTATTAAATAAAAAGTGAAGAAACTATGAAAAGAATTATTCTCTTAATTGTTATTATTTTTAATTTTTTATACTCTGCGCAAGTTGAGGAATTAACTTGGCCAAGAGGTGAAAGTTTTTTAACTTTTTTAGATAAATATAAAGTTCCACAGAAATTATATTTTGATTTAGAAAAAGAAGATCAAGAGTTATGTTCTGAAATAGATGCAGACAATAGATATTATTTATATACAGATAACAATGGAAAATTAAATCAAGTTTTAATTCCTATCTCTGAAGATATCCAAATTCATATTTATAAAGATAGTAAAAATGAATATAAATTCCAAACTCTTCCTATAAACTATACTGAATTTACAGAAACTATTGCTATTGAAATTACAGAATCTGTTTCCCATGATATTACAAAAGCAACAGGTAATGTGGCACTAGCTGCACTTGTAAAATCTGTTTTCAACGAAGGAATAAATTTCAGAAAAATGAAGAAAGGTGATTTTGTTGCATTTGAATATACTCAAAAAGCTTATTTAGGGCGCCCTCATGGTATGCCTGATTTAAAAGCTGCGATGCTTCAAGTAGATGGAACGACTTATTTCAGACTAAAAAATCCTAAAGATGATAAATACTACGATGAGAAAGGTACAGGTTTTACAAAAACATTTTTATTCCAAATTCCTTTATCATTTAAAACTATCTCTAGTGAATTTACAAATAAAAGATGGCATCCTATTTTACAAAGATATAGAGCACACTTAGGAACAGATTTTTCTGCTCCTGTTGGAAGAACTATTTTTGCCGCAGCTGATGGGAAAATAGAATTTGTAGGGACAAAAGAAGGTTATGGAAAAACAACTATAATCAACCATAACAATGGATATAAAACGTTATATGGTCATCAAAGTGATTTTGCAAAAGACACAAAACAAGGGAAAACTATTAAAAAAGGTGAATTAATAGGTTATGTTGGTAATACAGGACTTAGTTCTGGTCCACATTTACATCTAGGGTTATATAAAAATGGCACAGCTATTGATCCAATGACTGTACTTAATAAGCCAAGTGTTGATGGATTAGAAGCTAAAGAAAAACTTGCATTCCTAGCAACTTCAAAAGTTATTCAGAAAAAAATAGAAGATGAAATACATAAAAATGAGAAAAGAAAAATAGCTACTAAATTAGAAAGAAATAGTGATAGAAGTGAAATAAACATTTTTTAAATCAATAGAAAAATCTATTGATTTATTTATGAAGTGAAGGTGCTACTATTGATAAAAACTCATCTTTTGTTTTTTTATTTGATTTAAATAATCCTCTTAAAGCAGAAGTTACTGTAGTTGAACAAATCTTCTCAACTCCTCTCATTTCCATACACATATGACGTGCATCAATCATTACAGCAACGCCTTTTGGTTTTAAATACTCATTTAAAGCATCACAAATTTGCTCTGTCATTTGCTCTTGAATTTGTAATCTTCTTGCAAATACATCCACAACTCTAGGGATTTTTGAAAGACCAACTACCTTTCCATTTGGAATGTATGCAATATGCGCTTTACCAATAATTGGTAACATATGATGCTCACATTGTGAATAAAACTCTATATCTTTTACAACAACCATTTCATCATTTGTTGAAGTAAAAAGAGCTTTCTCTATAATCTCTTTTGGATCTTGTTTATAACCACTACACATAAATTCATAAGCTTTTCTTACTCTTTTTGGAGTATCTATTAAGCCCTCTCTAGTTATATCTTCTCCTATATGCTCTAACATTTTTTTTACAGCATTTTCAAACTCTATCTCACTACTCATAAAAGTACTATCCTTTAAATTTTATTGTTTTATACAAAGATTAAATCCAACCTTTTTTCTTGAAAATTATAATTGGAGTAATTGAAGCAACTATCATAAATATAATAGAAAATAAATACCCATATTCCCAATGCAATTCTGGTAAAAATTCAAAATTCATTCCATAAATACTAGCAATTAGAGTTGGTGGTAAAAATAATACATTTACGATTGTAAATATTTTTATTACCTTATTTTGTTCAATACTTAATATACCAATGAAAATATTTTGTAAATAATCTAATCTTTCAAAATTAAAATTAGTATGATCAATCAAGGACTTAATATCTTTTAACATAACTGGTATTTCATGCTTATCATCTACAAATTTTTGTGATTTTAAAAGTGAACTTAATATTCTTTGTTTATCAGTTAAATTTTCTCTAATTTTCATATTTAAATCTTCAAATGTAGAGATTTTTTCAAGAATCTCTTCATCATCATTTGAATAATCGGTAAATACATGTTTTCTAATTTTTGTAATCTCTTTTGATAAATTCTCAATAGTATCCGCATCGGCATCAATTCTAATATCAATAATTTGACAAAATATTGAATAACCATTTTTAAATTCCCTTGGAGAAAGTAAAAGTTTTTTTGTAAAAGTATCAAAACTTTGAAGCTTTTTATATCTAACAGAAATTAAAAGTGAACCT
>CAZDFZ010000176.1:0-3731 GCA_964504855.1 uncultured Aliarcobacter sp. | reverse complement strand
GATGCATAGAGGAGCTGTAGCAGCTGATGGTAAAACTGGAGATGGTTCAGGTTTACTTTTATCAATGCCAGATTTCTTTATGCGAAAAATAGCAACTGAAAAAGGTGTTGATTTACCTGAAACTTATGCTGTTGCTATGATTTTTACAAGAGATTTAAAAAATATAGACGTTTTTACAGAATTTTGTGAAACAAATGATTTAAAAGTATTACTTACTAGAACAGTTCCTGTTGATATTTCAGCATTAGGGCAACAAGCACTAGAGAGTTTACCTCAAATTGTACAAGTATTTGTAATTCCAAATACATTAATGTCATCAAAGAGATTTGATGCAATGCTTTATTTAACAAGAAAAGAGTGTGAACACAAATTAATAAATGATAAAGATTTTTATATTCCAACATTCTCATCTAAAGTTATAGCCTATAAAGGGCTAATTATGCCTACGCATATTAAGAATTTTTATATAGATTTAAGAGATGAAGATTTTAAAATATCATTTTCATTATTCCATCAAAGATTTTCAACAAATACTCTTCCTTTATGGAGATTAGCGCAACCTTTTAGAGCAATAGCACATAATGGGGAGATCAACTCTGTTGAAGCGAATAGATTTAATGCTGAAGTAAAATCAGAACAATTAAAATCAGAAGTTTTCTCTGAAGCTGAAATGAAAAGATTATTACCTATTTTACAACCAATTGGTTCAGATTCTACTTCTTTAGATAATATGTTCGAATTTTTATTAGCAAATGGTGTAGATTTCTTCAAAGCTGCAAGATCTTTAGTTCCTGCACCTTGGCAAAATGCTCCACACATGGATTCAAACTTAAGAGCATTCTATGAATATACTTCAACTGCAATGGAAGCTTGGGATGGACCTGCTGCTGTTTCATTAACTGATGGAAGACATATTGGTTGTTTAATTGATAGAAATGGATTAAGACCATCTAAATATGTTATTACAAAAGATGACAAGTTATACATAACTTCTGAGTATGGAACACTTGAAATTGAAGATGATAATATCTTAGAAAGAGGTAGATTACAATCGGGACAAATGATTGCACTTGACCTTAAGCATGGAAAAATCTTAAAAGAAGAAGATATCAATAACTACTTAAAATCAGCTCAACACTACTCTAAGTGGTTAAATGATGATATGGATTATATTCAAGAGTATATTGAAGATACTTTCTTAAATGTTAAAGATTATAAATTAGAAAATTTAGAGAAAAAACAAAAATTCTTTAACGTAACTTATGAAGTATTAGACCAAGTTATTGAGCCTATGGCAAAAGATGGTAAAGAACCAGTTGGTTCTATGGGAGATGATACTCCATTAGCTTGTTTTTCTCAAGTAAATAGAAACTTCACTGATTACTTTAGACAAAAATTTGCTCAAGTAACAAATCCTCCTATTGATCCATATAGAGAAAAAATAGTTATGTCTTTAGAAACAGGATTTGGAAGAATTCACAATGTTTTAGACGAAAAACCGCAATATGCAAAAAGATTAAAAGTTACAAGTCCTATTTTAATGAAAGAAAAATATGATGTTTTATACTCTTTTGGAGATGAGAAATCACCAAGATATGACGCATATTATAAAAATAGAGTATTTGCAACAACATTTAAAAATAATTTAAAAGCATCTTTAGAACAATTAGCTTCTTATGTAATAAAAGCAGTTAAACAAGATGGTATTTCTGTAGTAATTTTAGATGATAGAACTGTAAATGAACATGAAAAAGTTATTCCAGCAGCAATGGCGGTTGGTTATATCAATCAAAAACTATTAAAAGAAGGTATTAGACATAATGTTTCTATTGTTGCAATAACAGGAGAAGTTTATGATCCTCATATGGCAGCAGTTTTAGTTGCGTTTGGATGTACAGCAATTTATCCTTATATGATGTATGCATCAACAGTAGCACTTTTCCAAAGAGAAAAACCTACAAAATATGAAATGCAAAAATTATTAAAAAATACTCAAAAATCAGTTAATGCTGGTTTATTAAAAATTATGTCAAAAATGGGTATTTGTACAATTGCATCATACAGAAATTCTGGATTATTTGATATTGTTGGTTTAAGCGATGAAATTATCAATGACTGTTTTACAGGTGCTCATAGTGATTTAGCTGGTTTAACTTATGCTGATATTGAAGAAAAGATTAACAAATCTCATAATAATGCATTTAAAGAAGAAAATACTATTTTCCCTCTTGATTTAGGTGGATTTTATAAATATAGCAAAGGTGGAGAGTACCATGATTATGGTCCAGATACTACAAAAGCTATGCATAATAAATCAGCAACTAAAAAAGAAGAACTTACTGATTTTGATGGATTAAGAGAATTAGTAAAAAATAGAGATAAAAAATTCATCAGAGATTTCTTTGAATTCAATTCTGATAGAAGTGCTATTGATGTTAGCGAAGTAGAATCTATTGAATCAATTTTCAAAAGATTTGCAACAGCAGCTATGTCATTAGGTTCTATTTCACCAGAAGCTCACGAAGCAATGGCTACAGCTATGAATACTATTGGTGGTATGAGTAACTCAGGTGAGGGTGGAGAAGATTCAAAAAGATTTGGAACAATTAGAAATTCTAAAATTAAGCAAGTTGCATCAGGAAGATTTGGTGTTACACCTGCTTATTTAAGAAGTGCAGAAGAGTTACAAATTAAAGTTGCACAAGGTGCAAAACCAGGTGAGGGTGGACAATTACCAGGACATAAAGTAACAGGTCTTATTGCAACATTAAGACATACAATTCCAGGTGTTACACTAATTTCGCCACCACCACACCACGATATTTATTCTATTGAAGATTTAGCACAGTTAATCTTTGATTTAAAACAAATCAATCCAACTGCTAAAATTACAGTTAAACTTGTATCTTCAATTGGTGTTGGAACAATTGCTGCTGGAGTTGCAAAAGCTTATGCTGATAAAATCATTATTTCTGGTGGAGATGGTGGAACAGGAGCTGCTCCTTTAACATCTATTAAACATGCTGGAAATCCATGGGAAATGGGACTTTCTGAGGCTCATAATGCATTAAAAGCAAACCACTTAAGAGAGTTTGTTCACGTTCAAACAGATGGTGGATTAAAAACTGGTCTTGATGTTGTAAAAGCTGCTATGCTTGGAGCTGAGTCTTATGCATTTGGAACAGCATCTCTAACACTTTTAGGATGTAAAATCTTAAGAATTTGTCATACAAATAAATGTTCAGTTGGGGTTGCAACTCAAGATGAGACTTTACGAGATCATTTTACTGGAACAGTTGAAAGATTAATTTCTTACTTCACATTTATAGCTGAAGATGTAAGAAATATTCTTGCAAGTTTAGGTTATAAAACAATTGAAGAAATTGTAGGAAGATCTGATTTATTAAAAGTTATTGATGATAAATTTGCACAAAAATTTGATTTCCAAAATATCTTAAGAAGAATTGATGGAATTGATACTTGTCAAAAAGAGACTAATGCTCCATTTGATGATAATAAATTTGAAAAAGAGTTATTAAGCAAAGTTCACAGAACTATTGAAAATCCAAATGCTCCTGTAAAAGTTAGTGCAGAAATATCTAATTTAAATAGATCTTTTGGTGCTTTAATTTCAGGAGAGATTGCAAAATTCTATGGAGATAAAGGTTTACCAGAAAATTCAATTATTATAAATTTAAAAGGTATCGCTGGTCAATCTTTTGGGGCATTTT
>CAZDFZ010000175.1:0-3737 GCA_964504855.1 uncultured Aliarcobacter sp. | reverse complement strand
TGTGGACCATTTGGATTACCTTCAAATATTACTTTTGTAATTGATAATGAAATTATTTATGCAACTACTCTAAAATCTAATCCTAATTTTGTATAGATTTTTTTATAAGTGGCTTCCATTAAGTTAAATTCTCTTACTAAATCTTCTTCATTTGAATGGAAAGAGTATCCATCTTTCATTAAGAATTCTCTTCCTCTCATAAGACCAAATCTAGGTCTTGCTTCATCTCTAAATTTTGTATTAATTTGGTAAAGATGTACTGGTAAATCTTTGTAAGAAGTAATTCTATTTTTAACCATATTTACAACAGATTCTTCATTTGTAGGAGATAAAACAAAATTTGTATTTTTTCTATCTTTAAATCTAAGCATTTCTGCACCCATTGTATTTGACCTACCAGATTCTTCCCATAAAGATAGTGGAGTTACAAATCCAAACTGAACCTCATTTGCCCCTGCTTCATCCATCTCTTTTTTTACAACAGCTCTTATTTTATCTAATACAATTTTTCCAAATGGCATAAAATCATAAATTCCAGCTCCTGTTTGAGCTATAAATCCACCTCTTATTAAATATTGATGAGATGGTAAAGTAGCATCTTTTGGTGCTTCTTTTGTTGTTGGAATAAATAATTTACTAAATTTCATTGATTGATTTCCTATTTTAATTTTTTGTTAAATGATCACATTTATATTTATTTGATAAGTTTGAATCACTACTTAATCCAAACATATTTTGAACAGTTGAAACAACAACATCACACTCCATATTTTTTGAAATATCTTTCAATCTTTTTGAAGGACTATGTAAATATTCTGTTATAACTGTTTGACAAAGTTTTCTGATATTTTCTTCATCTTGAGGATTGATAAAACCTTTTTTTATTGCATTTTTAACTTTTTTATCTATGATCGTTTCACCTTTTACGTAAAGGTTTTTTACAACTGGTTCAATTTCTAAAGATTTTAGCCACTCAAAAAATTCCATTGACATACGACTAACGATTCCATAAGCAGTTTTTGCTTGTTCAGCTCTTAAGCTCATGTTTTCATTTACAATATCTTGTAAATCATCAACTGAAAAAATTTCTAAACCATTTAAAGAAATATTTTCATCAATATCCCTAGGAACAGCAATATCAAACCAATATCTATTAATTGAACTATTAGGAGCATTATCTTTTGTAATAATTGGATATGGAGCTGAAGTTGCCGTTATCATAACTGGAATTTGTGCAAGTAAACTTGACAATTCACTATATGGTTCAACACTCACTATTGAGTCGAATGTTGCTGCTAAATTTTGAGCTTTTTTAATATCACGGCTTGTTAGAACAACATCAAATCCTGAAGAAATCAGATGTTTGATTGTTAACTCACTCATTTCTCCAGCACCAATAACAAGCGCTTTTACACCTTTTGTATTACCAATTATCTCTTTTGCTTTTGCAACTGCTGTTGATGCAACTGATACAGAACCTGTTCCTAAACTTGTTGCATTTCTAACATTTGCTGCACATTTAAAAGCATAATTCATAACTCTTGTTATATTTGTCGAACAATGTTCTTTTGCTTGAGAAAATCTAAAAGCATCTTTTAATTGTCCTACAATTTGTGTTTCACCAATTACCAAAGAATCAAGGGCCGATGCCACAGAAAAAAGATGATGAACAGCGCCATCATTATCATAAATATCAGCTCTATCGTACAAAATATTAAAATCTACTTTTGAATAAAAAGCTAACTTTTCAATTATATCTTTTGCACTAACTTTAACATTTGATGATCTTGTAATAATCTCTACTCTATTACAAGTAGATAATAAAACTGCCTCTTTTGTGTATGGATTTTCAAGTATTTGTTTTAAAAATCTATCTTTATCTTCATCACTTCCAAAGGCTAATTTTTCTCTCATTTTTATATCAATATTTTTGTGAGAAAAACTAATTATTAAATAACTCATTAAAACTCTCTTTCTATCATAGCTTTCATAATCATCACAAGAGTTTGACTATTTTCTTCATCAATCACAGCACCTATCGCTTCATTTCCAATAGCTTTTGCTTGTAAAATAGAGTCACTTAAAGCATTTGTTATATTCATTTGCTCTTTTATCCAAGCACTATCTTGTTCATTTAACTCTTTTTTATATAAAGATTCTAATCTTGCTTTATCTTCAACTCTTTCATGAAGTAATAAATATGGAATAGTTACTTTTCCTTCAACAAAATCATGCATTGATGGTTTTCCCAAAGTTGCAGAATCTTGAGTAATATCTAAAATATCATCTATCATTTGAAAAGCAAGTCCTAGATTTTTACCATATAAAGCATATTTATCAGCATCTAGTCCAGCAATTATAGCTGCTGCTTTTGCACTTGCTTCAATCAAAGAAGCTGTTTTTTTATAAATCATATCAAGATATAAATCATAAGAAGTGTTAAAGCTATTTGTTAAATCAACATCTATCATTTCACCAATACTTAAAAGTGTTACTGCATTTGAAATAGTATATGCAACTTTTTTGTCCATTTGTGAAAGTTCAGTAAAAGCTCTTGAATATAAAATATCCCCAAACATAATAGATGTTTTATTATCATAAAGAGCATTTACTGATGGCTGTCCTCTTCTTGTATCAGCATCATCAATAACATCATCATGTAAAAGTGATGCAGCATGAATCATCTCAACAATAGCACAAAGTTTGATACTTTCTTCATTTACACCTGCAATTTTTAAAATAAGTTTAGATCTTAACATCTTTCCAGTTGCCAATTTTTCTAAAAGTTCTAAACTTTTTTCATGATTACAAACTTTTACAAACTCTTTTATTTGATTTTTAACTTCTTGTAGCTCTTCCACTTTATTTACACCTTAAGAATCTAATCTACAGATTATTTCACCTGTGAATTCAACGTAAAGACCTTTTTTCATAGCTTTTACTTTGTCATGATTCTCTAAAGTATATTCTTTGATATATTCATTTATATCAAAATTTTCATCTTTATTTTCACTTACAATCATCTCTAAAACAGCTAATTTTTCAATAATTTTATCTATCTCTTCTTCAACTACTTCTTTTGAAGCTTCTCTTGAAACATCAAAGAATTTTGATTTTGGACTACCCATAAAAATATCATCTTCATCTTCACTAAACCAATCACCAAACATTGACATACAATTTTTCCTTATATTTATTTTTCTAATCTAACTCTTACAGATTTTGCATGAGCTGTAAGCCCTTCTGTATCTGCAAGTAATGCACAAGCTTCACCCAATTCATTTACTGCATTTTTTGAAAAACTAATAATTGAAGATTTTTTCATAAAGTTTTCCACATTCAGTGGACTATAAAATTTAGCTGTACTTCCTGTTGGAAGTGTATGATTTGGACCTGCAATATAATCACCTATTGGTTCAGGAGTATTTTCACCTAAGAAAATTGCTCCTGCATGTTTTATAAAAGGTAATAATTCAAAAGGATTTTTTGTCATAACTTCTAAGTGTTCAGGTGCTATTTCATTCATAAGCTCAAGAGCTTCTTCCATTGATGAAGTTACAATAATTGCACCTCTTTCCTCAATAGATTTTCTAGCAATTTTTTCTCTACTTAAAGTTTTTAAATAATTTTCAACTTCAATACTTGTCTCATTTGCTACGTTTTCACAAGTTGTAATCATAATTGAACTTGCCATTTCATCATGCTCTGCTTGAGAAAGTAAATCAATAGCTAAATAT
>CAZDFZ010000174.1:0-3746 GCA_964504855.1 uncultured Aliarcobacter sp. | reverse complement strand
AATTATTAGATATAAAAAATGCAAGAATTTTTGTTCAATTAAAAGGTGCTTGTGTTGGTTGTAGTGCAAGTGGAAGTACATTAAAATATATTGTAGAAAAAGAGTTGAAATCTGCAATTCATCCCGATTTACAAATAGTTAATGTACCTCAAGGTATGGAAAATAATTTAGAGGAATTGTAGTAATGATAAATGAGAATAGATTATTAAATGAAGCAAATAGTTTTTTTACTCAAAGAAAATTTGAAAAAGCTTTATTTTTATATTCACAACTATCATCAAATTTTCCTCAAAATAAAGAGTATCCTATTTATGCTCTATTTTGCGATATTGCAACTGAAGATGAAGAAAAAGCTATATCACTTTATGATTACTTCTCTATAGTAAAAGATGAAAATTTAGAAGAAGCTATTAGATATGTGGAAGATGTAGTAAATGCCTATGATGGTGATATTGATAAGATGATGGAAATATTAAAAGAGTTAAGTAGTTCTACTATAGAATCACTTGATGCTATTAGATATGAAGATTTTAAAAAATTGATTGATTCGCGTGGTTCTTTTAGGATTGCATTTGAGGATATTATGTTCTCTACAAAAGTTGCAATTGAAAATAAAGATGATTTTTTTGATTTTGTAACAAAATTGATTGATAATGATTTTAATACAACTGCTTATACATATTTAGATGGATTTAATGAATATTTCTCTTATGATAAAGAGATAGAAAAATTATATAAAAAATTAGAAGAGAAAAAAATTGCAACTAATCATAAACAATAGAGTATATACGGATAATTCAAAAGAGGCAGATGAAAATTCTGTTTTTGTAATTTCAAAACAAAATGAGAAATATAAAGATTTAGCAATAGCAAATGGTTGTAAAGAGTTAGTTGATGCAAAAGATTTGAAAAATCATCTTGATATGTCATCAATAAAAGTTATTGGAATAACTGGAACAAATGGTAAAACAACAACAGCAGCAGCTATTTATTCAATATTACTTGATTTAGGATATAAAGTAGCATTACAAGGTACGAGAGGTTTTTTCATAAATGATGAAAGAGTTGAAGATTATTCTTTAACTACTCCTGTTCAACTTGGAAATTTTGCGCATATTCAAAAAGCTATAGAAAATGGATGTAATTTTTTTGTTATGGAAGTAAGTTCTCATGCTATTGAGCAAAAAAGAATTGAAGGCTTAGAGTTTGCTCTAAAAGTACATACAAATATTACAAGAGATCATTTAGATTATCATAAAACAATAGAAGAGTATATTAGAGTTAAAAACTCTTTTTTAAGTGATGAAACTCCAAAGTTAATAAATAAAGATGACCCAATAGTAAAATATAATATAAAAAATGGTTTTGCTTACTCTTTAGAAACACCATCAACTTATAAAGTTGATGCATATTCATTTAAAAATGGAACACATGTGATGTTCAACCATTTTGGAAAACATTTCTCTTTTTCATCAAATATGATGGGAATTTTTAATGTGTATAATTTAATGGCAGCAGTTGCAAGTGTTCATATTACAACTCAAAAACCTCTTGATGAGATTTGTGAAGCTCTTGAAGGTTTTGCTGGAGTAAGTGGAAGAATGGAAACAGTTAGCACAAATCCTTTAGCTATAGTAGATTTTGCACATACTCCTGATGGAATGAAAGAAGTACTACAAAGTTTTAATGAAAAAGAGATAATTTGTGTATTTGGTGCAGGTGGAGATAGAGATAGAGAAAAAAGACCACTTATGGGACAAGTTGCTGCTTCTTATTCAAAATATATAATTGTGACAAGTGATAATCCAAGAAATGAAGACCCTGACAAGATTATTGAAGATATTTTAAAAGGTATTTCAAATCATCCAAGTGTAGAAATAGAAATAAATAGAAAAGAAGCTATAAAAAAAGCTATGGAAATGGCAAATGAAAATTCTGTTGTTTTAGTTCTTGGAAAAGGTGATGAAGCTACTCAAATTATATATGATAAGAAATTTCCATTTTCTGATAAAGAGGAAATTCTTAAACATATAAGATAACTAATATAAAGGTAGTTCTATTGTAAATTGACTACCTTTATATTTATTCCCTTCATATTCAAAAGATTCATTTGTTGCAAAAATTTTTCCATTTAAGTGTTTTACAATTATTTCATTACACATGTATAGTCCAATTCCAGTTCCTTGTTTTGAATCTTTTGTTGTAAAGTATGGTTCAAAAATTCTATTTATTATATTTTCTTCAATACCACCTGCATTATCTTTTATTTTGATAAAAATATTATCATTAGATTCATAAGCTTCAAGAAAAAGATATTTATTGTAAGTTTTATTTTCAAAAGCATCAACAGAATTATTTATGATATTCATAAAAACTTGAATCATTTCACTTTCGTAAGTTTCAAATTTAATATCTGTACTATTATTTATAATAGTTATATTTTTATTTTTAAGTCTAGTTAAAATTAATTTTAATGTTTTATCAATTAAATTATTTAGATTAACAGAATTTTTAGTTTTACTTTTTTTAAAAAAATCTCTAAAATCATCAATTGTATTTGATAAATATTGAGCATTTTCATTTATAATCTCTAAAGATTTAATTTCAGAAATATCATCTAAAATACCCATTTCCTTTTGCATTTTTATTCCTGTCGCTGAAGTAGAAATAATAGATAATGGTTGTCTCCATTGATGAGCAATATTTGCAATCATTTCACCCATCGAAGCCAATTTTGATTGTTGAATTAAAAGTTGATCTTGTAAATTTATCTGTTTTTGAGTCTTTAATTGTTCAGTTATATCATTTACGACACCAAGAATACCAATAACTTCACCTTTTTCATCAAATAAAGGAACTTTTGAAGTATTTAATGTTTTTATGTTTTTGTCTTTTGCGGTAATTGTTTCAATATAATTTAATTTTGGTTTTTTTGTTTTCATAACAAATAAATCATCAGTCATATAATCATTTTTTTCAGAAATATTGAAATCAGAGTCTTTTTTTCCAATTAATTCTTTTTTTGTTTTTAAATTCATTAATTCTAAAAATTGACTATTAGCACCTTTAAATACTCCATTTTTATCTTTCCAGAATATAATAACTGGTGCATTTTCAATTATTTTTTCTAAAATATAGTTAGTACTTGCTAGTTTGTCTTTTTCTTCTTGAAGATTCACAAAAAATTGTTTAGATAAGAAATAAAGTAATATTGAAGATAAAGTGACAAAAAATAATCCTTTTATTGTTTGAAAATATGTTATTTTTTCAGAATCATCAGCAATAAAACTAATTGCATTATCTGAAAAATAAATCCATAATAGACTAAAAAGTAGATATATTATTGAAATTTTAAAAGCAGATGTTGTATTTTTTAACATAATAATTTTCCTTATATCAAAAATTATATCATAATTATTAAATTACTTAAAAAATTAATAATTTATATATGTAATTTATAGAAGTATAATTAGTTTTTTTTAAAGAAATATTAAACTTTTTTTAAATATAATCGCAACTCTAATTTTAAATTAGAACCTCACATGTGTCAATCCTTGTACGGGTTGTGACTGGAAAATTCTGGGCATTAAGGGACACAGAGGCTAAACCCAAACTACAAAAAAATATAATTCAAGGAGAATTACTCATGGTTACAATGAAAGACCTATTAGAGTGTGGTGTACATTTCGGTCACCAAACAAGAAGATGGAATCCAAAAATGAAAAAATTCATTTTCGGTGTTAGAA
>CAZDFZ010000173.1:0-3764 GCA_964504855.1 uncultured Aliarcobacter sp. | reverse complement strand
TATTATACAAAGTTTTGCAGACATGCTAAAACTTGTATTTAAAGAGGATTTTACGCCTTCACATATTAAGTACAAATTTTTCTTTACAATTGCTCCTGCTATTGTATTTTTTTGTTCATTCTTAACATTCGCAGTAATACCATTTTCTGATGCTTTAGTTATTGATGGACAAAAACATATAATGCAAGCTATTCCAAACGAACTTGGAATCATGTGGTTTCTAGCATTTGCTGGACTTTCTGTTTATGGAATTATTCTTGGTGGTTATTCTTCAGGAAGTAAATATGGACTTTTAGGTTCAATTAGAGCAACTGCACAAGTTATCTCTTATGAAGCTGCAATGGCTCTTGCAATAATATCAATGCTTATATCTTATGGTTCAATTCACTTAACTGACATTGTTAATGCTCAAGCTGGAACATATTTTGGTGTTATTCCTATGTGGGGTATATTTATTCAGCCTCTTGCTGCAGTTATTTTTATTGTTTGCGCTTTTGCTGAAGCAAATAGAGCCCCTTTTGACTTAGCAGAAGGGGAATCAGAGATAGTTGCTGGTTATCATACAGAATATTCTGCTATGAAATTTGGTCTTTTTCAAGTTGGTGAATACTCAGCAATGAGTGCATCAAGTGCTATTATCGTAACTTTGTTTTTTGGAGGTTATCAACTTCCATGGTTAGATACACATGCTATTCAAAGTAATATAAATTATATAATTGTAGCTTTAATAATTCTTCTTCCAATAAAAGTATATTTTCTAACAAAATGGATGAAAAAGAATAATAAAGCAATTGGATTAGATAAATCAAGAGAAAAAGAAACAAAAATATTAACAACAGTTTTTTGGTCTTTGGCTTTTATAATTGTAGGTTTATTGATCACATTTTTATTAACTGGATTGGGAACAAATGGGATTAATATTGCAACAGCAATAATTCAAACTGGAACTTTTTTAGTAAAATTCTTTATGATGGCATTTGTTTATATTTGGATTAGATGGACTGTTTTAAGATTTAGATATGACCAATTACAAATGTTAGGTTGGAAAGTTTTAATTCCGTTAGCTCTATTAAATATCGTAATAACTGCAATATTTATTGTAGTAAGAGGAAACTAAAATGGGAATAAAAGTAGTACCAAGATACGGTAAATCATTTAAAGATAAATTATATCTTCCTGCAATTGCTGGAGGAATGAAAACAACTTTTAAACATTTTATTAGAAATTTAAAAGACATAGATAATTTAAAAACTATGCACTATCCAGAAGTTCAACCTGATGACTTAAACGAAAGATACAGGGGCGTTCATAGACTTACAAAACATGAAGATCAAACTGAAAAATGTGTTGCTTGTTTTATGTGTGCAACTGCATGTCCAGCTAGTTGTATTTTTATTGAAGCAGAAGAGAGATTTGACGGAGTAGATGAAAAAAGACCTAAAGAGTTTAAAATAGACCTATTAGAGTGTGTGTTTTGTGGATATTGTGTTGAAGCTTGTCCATGTGATGCCATTAGAATGGATACAGGTATTTTTTCATTTGTTGCAAGTAAGAGAGAAGATTTTGTACTTGATAAAAAAGCTTTAATGGCAAATGAAAGAGCAAAGGATTTAAACAATGGCTGATTTAATTTTTATTGCATTAGCAATTTTAGCAATTGGTGGTGCAATTGCAATGATTGTATATGCAAATCCAATGTATAGTGCTCTAGGACTTTTAATAACAATGCTAAGTGTAGCTGGAATGTTTGCTCTTTTAAATGCGACATTTCTGTTTTTAGTTCAAATTATCGTTTATGCAGGTGCTATTATGACCTTAATTTTATTTATTTTAATGTTCTTAAATATAAAAGAAGAAGATTTACCAAAAGAACCAAATAAGTATAAATTTATAGTTTTTGGAGCCTTTATTATGATTCCATTAAACATACTAATTTTAAAAGCTGTTTCAAAATTACCTGCAAAAGATTTAACTATTAGTAATACAGATTTTGGAAATATAAAACCACTTGGAATGGAACTATATAATAACTGGATTATTGCATTTGAACTTATCTCTATTTTGCTTTTAGTTGCACTTATTGGTTCTGTTGTACTTGCTAAAAAAAGAAAATCTAAAATTAATAACAAAGGAGAGCAATTATGATTTCATTAACATCTTATGCTTTTGTATCCATGATGTTATTTTCAATTGGTGTAATTGGAGTAATTGCAAGAAGAAATATCTTTGTTATTTATATGTCAATAGAACTTATGTTAAATGGAGTAAATCTATTTTTAGTAACATTTGCTAGATACCATTTTAATATGGATGCTCAAATTATCACTGTAATGGTTATATCTATTGCTGCTGCTGAAGCTGCAATTTTTTTATCAGTAATAATTTTATTATTTAGATCAAGAAAATCTTTAGATACAAATATTTTTACAACCCTTACACAAGGAGAAAAATCATGAATACTTCTTTGTTAGTATGGATTGTTTTATCTCCATTATTGGGTTCAATTGCAAGTGGTTTATTATATTTTTATCATATTAAAAAAAGTAAAATCTCTGATATTTATTTTTCTTTAATAGGAACAATTACACCTTTCATATCTTTTTTAATTACGCTCTGCTTATTTTTAAGAATGAATGATGAAAAAATCACCTTTAAACAACAACTTTTTACTTGGTTAAATGTTGATAAATTAAATATTGAAATGGCATTTTTAGGTGATAATCTTTCAATATTTATGTCAATGTTTGTAACTTTTGTTGGTTGGTTAATTCATATTTATGCTATTGGATATATGAAAAATGATAGTGGATTTGGTAAATTTTTTGCCTATTTCAACCTATTTTTAGCATCAATGTTAATATTAGTTTTAGCAGATAATCCAATAATTTTATTTATAGGTTGGGAAGGTGTTGGAGTTTGTTCATATCTTTTAATCAAATTTTACTATGGAAAAAAAGAAAATGTACTTGCTGCAAATAAAGCTTTTATAGTAAATAGAGTTGGAGATTTTGGATTTTTATTGGGAGTTGTAACTCTATTTTTTGCTTTAGGACAAGTTGATTTATCATTTTCATCTATTGAAATGAATCTAAGCAATGGTTCAAATGAGCTATTAATTCTTTCAGGTGTTTTACTTTTTATTGGAGCTATGGGAAAATCAGCTCAAATTCCACTTTATGTTTGGCTTCCTGATGCAATGGCAGGGCCAACTCCAATTTCAGCATTAATCCACGCAGCAACGATGGTAACAGCTGGTATTTACATGGTTGCAAGATTTCATTTTTTATATAGTGGAATTGAAAATATTGGCTTATTTATAGCCTATATAGGTGCGTTTTCAGCACTACTTGCAGCTATTATAGCTACACGTCAAACAGATATTAAAAAAATTCTTGCTTATTCAACTATGAGTCAATTAGGATATATGTTTATTGCTGTTGGATTAGGATTTTATTCAACTGGATTATTTCACGTGTTTACTCACGCATTTTTCAAAGCGATGTTATTTATGGGTGCAGGTGGTGTAATTATAGCAGTACATCATGAACAAAATATTTTCAAAATTGCACAACATAGGGTAAATTTACCAATTATTGGAACAACTTTTTTAATTGGAGTTATTGCAATTTCAGGTATTCCTCCATTTTCTGGATTCTTCTCAAAAGATGCAATTTTAGCAGCTGCATTTCAAGAAGGACAATACCTAATTTGGGCAATAGCAATGTTTACTGCATTTTTAACTGCATATTATATGTTTAGAATGT
>CAZDFZ010000172.1:3024-3772 GCA_964504855.1 uncultured Aliarcobacter sp. | reverse complement strand
TTATAATATCAGCATCTTGCTCAATTGCTCCAGATTCTCTTAAATCACTTAGCATTGGTCTTTTATCTGGTCTATTTTCAAGTCCCCTATTCAACTGAGAAAGGGCAATAATAGGGATTTTCATCTCCCTTGCCAACATCTTTAAACCTCTTGAAATGTCAGAAACTTCTTGATGTCTATCCTTATTTCCAGTTCCTTGCATAAGTTGCAAGTAGTCGATGATTACAAGTTTTATATTATTTGATTCATTTTGTGCAAGTTTTCGCACTCTTGCTCTAAGTTGATTAATATTTACACTACCACCATCATCAACAAAAAGTTTTTTTGTATTTAAATCATCAAAAGCTCCACTTAAATTTGACCATTGTTGATCATCCATATCACCTTTTCTAAGATTTTGTAATGGGATTGAAGTTTTTGCAGATAACATCCTTAACATCAACTGTTCAGCTGGCATCTCTAAAGAGAAAAAGATAACACCCTTTCCTTGTTCAACATTTTTTAGTGCCATATTTAAAACAAGGGCTGTTTTCCCCATAGCAGGACGTGCTGCGATAATAATTAAATCTCCAGCATTAAATCCTGTTGTTCTTCTATCAAGAGCTTCAAAACCTGTTGTTTCTCCTATTAGATGTTTGTTACCCATTTTCTTCATTTTTTCAATATAAGAAAGAGTATCACCTGTTACTGTAGCCATATCTTTTAGTTCAGAAGTTGCACTATCAGTAGAAATTTTATAAAGTTCACC
>CAZDFZ010000172.1:0-3014 GCA_964504855.1 uncultured Aliarcobacter sp. | reverse complement strand
TTGAATAGTATAAAGTGCCTCATTTGCACTTACTTCTTCTTCTATTGCAACTTTTTTTATTGTTGTTGCAAGTGTTGCTAACTCTCTTTTTACAGAGCCATCTTTAATTTCTCTTACATAAGCTAGTGTATTAGTAATTGGATTAGCAGATAAAATTTCAAGTAAAATTGAATCATCAACATCTTTTGAATCAACTCTTTTTCTTATAAATTCTTCATCTATTGGCATATCATCATTATGAAGTTTTACCATTACTTCAAAAATTTTTTTATGAGCTGGTAGATAAAAGTCCTTAGGTTTTAAAACACCTAAAACATCTTCTAACTCCTCAGGATTAAAAAGAATTGAACTTAATACTGCTCTTTCAATATTTATACTATATACACTATCCATTATTTCTCCATATTGTACATAGTACTATTTTCTTTTTTGGGCTTCAAGTTCAACCTCTTGAATAAATCTATTGATTAAAGCATCACCTGAAAGTTTCTCTAAAATTTCACCTTTTTTCATAACAAGACCAACACCTTTTCCAAATGCAATAGCAACATCGGCACTTTTAGCTTCACCAATTGCATTTACAACACACCCCATTACAGATACATCAAGTGGTGTTTTAATATGTGCTGTTCTTTTTTCAATTTCAGCTACCGCACTTACTAAATCGGCTTCAATTCTTCCGCAAGTTGGACAAGAAACTATATTTAATCCCTCTTTTGCAATTCCCACATCTTTTAAAATTGCTTTTCCTACTTTTATCTCTTCTTCGAGCTCTCCTGTCATAGAGACTCTTAAAGTATCTCCAATTCCATCAAGTAAAAGTGAACCTAAAGCAATAGAAGATTTTATTGTAGAGTGAAATTGTGTTCCAGCTTCTGTAACTCCTAAGTGAAATGGATAATCATTTTTTGGTCTTAAAAGTCTATATGCTTCAACTGTTCTTTGAACATCACTTGCTTTTAAAGATACTTTTAAATTTGTAAACCCTAAATCTTCTAAATACTTGATATTATACTCAGCACTTGCAACCATACCTTCAGGAGTTTGTCCATATTTATCTTCAAATTGCTTTTCTAAGCTTCCAGAATTTACACCTATTCTTATTGGAATATTTCTTTGTGTACAAGCTTTTACTATCTCTTTAACCCGAGCCTTCTCACCTATATTTCCAGGATTAATTCTAATACAATCCACAACTTCAGCAGCAATTAAAGCTAGTTTATATTTAAAGTGAATATCTGCTACTAAAGGTAATTGGATTTGAGATTTAATATCTTTTAATGCATTAGCTGCTTCTATATCAGGAACAGCAACTCTTACTATATCAGCACCAGCAAAATGTAATCTTGTTATTTGTTCAACTGTTGCTTTTACATCTGATGTTTTTGAAAATGTCATTGATTGAACGGGAATTGGTGCATCACCACCAACTGGCACGTTTCCTACGAATATTTGTTTTGTTTTGTATCTATTTATCATATTGTGATTTTATCCAAAGTTTATTAATTTTTAATGAAAATAATGACTAAAAAGAGAGTAATCAAAATAGAGTAAATTTTATTATTAATTTTAATTAAACTTCTATTTTGAAAAGATTGGATATAATTCACGAATTATAATAGAAGGAACTTTATGCAAAATATTTCCACTTTTGACTTAATAATTATTACAATTACACTTATCCTTGGACTTAAAGGTTTATTTAGAGGCTTTATCAAAGAGGTTTTCGGGATACTTGGAATTATTGGTGCAATTTTTGTTGCTTCAAGAATTTCCACAGAAGTTGGAGGCGCTATTGCTCCAATATTAGCTATTCAAAATGAAGCTACAATTAAATTATTAGGTTTTGTAATTGCATTAGTTGGATTTTGGCTAGTTATTTATATAGTAGGATCAATAATCAGTAAAATTTTTGCGGCAAGTGGTCTTGGGGTTATAGATAGAATTTTTGGTTTTTTATTTGGTGCATCAAAAATATTTTTAATATTTTCTGTTATTGCTTATGCACTTGTTCAGGTTCAATCTTTCAAAAAAATTGCTGATGAAAAGTTCCATAAATCTCTAATAATGCCTCATTTAATTAGTGTTGGTTCTTACATTATAAAACTTGATACAACTACGATAACGAATAGTGTAGATAAAGTTGTAAATTCTACTGAAGCTACAAAAATGATAGAAGAGACAACAAATAATATTAAAGAAAATATTGAAGCTACAACAAATAGCGTAAAAGAAGCTGTTCAAGAAGAAGTAGCTAATGATATAGAAAAAAAAGTAGATGAAAAAGCTGAAGAAATAAAAGAAGAGACTATTTCTACAAAAGACAAATTAAAAAGTATTGCTAATAAACCACAAAATAAATAAAGGAATTTAATATTGTTTGAAAATAAATATATACAACAAAGAATAGAAAAAGCTGAAAAATTAAGAGAAGCTGGAATTAATCCTTACTCAAATGAGAGTTTTAAAGATAGTTCAATCTCAAATTTTTTAACTGTAAATAATGATGTTTTTGACATAGAAGAAAAAAGAGATGAGAATAGAACTTTCACAGTTGCTGGAAGAATCAAACTTTATAGACTTATGGGGAAAGCTAGTTTCATTAAAATTGAAGATGAGACTGGTATGCTTCAAGTTTATGTAGCAAGAGACAATCTTCCTGAAAACTTTTACAATGACATATTCAAAAAAAATATTGAAGTTGGCGATATAGTTGAAGTTAAAGGTTATCCTTTTATAACTGGACAAGGTGAGTTATCACTTCACGCTGATGATTTAAAACTGTTAACAAAAGCTATCTCTCCACTACCTGAAAAATATCATGGTATTCAAGATAAAGAGTTAAGATATAGACAAAGATATTTAGATTTAATTATGAATAGTGATGTTAGAAAAACTTTTCATACTAGATCTAAAGTTATTAGTTTAACAAGAAGATTCTTTGAAGATAAAGGATTCCTAGAAGTTGAAACTCCTATGATGCATCCAATTGCAGGTGGAGCAAATGCAAAACC
>CAZDFZ010000171.1:1845-3781 GCA_964504855.1 uncultured Aliarcobacter sp. | reverse complement strand
TATTGCTGAACAAACTGGTCAAGATATCTCAAAAGTTGAAAAAGATACAGATAGGGATAATTTCATGAGTGCTGATGAGGCTTGTACTTATGGATTAATTGACGAAGTTATAGCTAAACATAAATAAGAAAGTTTTTATGATTAGAGAAGTTATAACTTATCCTGATAAATTACTTCGATTAAAATCAAAAGATGTGGAGCAGTTCGATTCTGAATTGCACACACTTTTAGATGATATGTATGATACTATGATAGCACAAAATGGTGTTGGATTAGCTGCTATTCAAATTGCAATTCCTTTAAATGTTTTAATTATAAATATTCCAGATGATAAAGATGTGCAAGATAAATCTGAGTTGATTGAAGCGATTAATCCAGTAATTACACATAAAGATGGAAAACAAGTATTCACAGAAGGTTGTTTAAGCGTTCCTGGATATTCAGAAGATGTAACTAGAGCCATGAATATAAAAGTTGAATATTTTAATAGATTTGGTGAAAAACAAACAATGGAAGCAGAAGGTTTTTTAGCAGTTGCATGGCAACATGAGATGGAACATCTTGCTGGTCATCTTTTTATCGAAAATTTATCTTTTCTTAAAAGAAAAAAATTTGAAAAAGAGTGGAAAAAAATGATAAAAGAGAAAAAATAATTCTTATCTTTTCTCTTCTTTTTTATGCTTCAAAACCTTTTCTTAAAATATTAAAAATCATAGTAAAAATTAAACTATTTGATAAAACCCAAACAATCCAAAAAAATCCTTTTTCAAATTTTGTAAAAAAAATCTCTTTAAATAATAAAGGGCAAGATTTTATAGCTAAATAAAAAAACATTGCTACAGCAACCATCATAGTATATTTATTTTGTGAAGCAAATAGTATTGTAATAAATGATATAAATGGAATAAAAACAGTTAAGGCAAAAAACTTACCATATACTTTTCTTTTTTTATCTCCATTAAAATATCCTACTGTATATCCACAATTTGGGCAAACAGTTCCTAGTCTTGATAATATTTCATGATTACATTCTGGACAATTTATAAGTGTTGACATAATATTCCTAAATTTTTTGCTAATTATAGCAAGAGAATTAAAAATAGAATTTAATTTAAAATAAAAGCTATGATATAATTTTAAAAATTATTTATTGTGGTTGTTTTATGAAAATTATCAAATCTGCATCACTTGATACAATAGATGCAATTAGTATAGATGTTGAATCCACCTTTACAAAAGGCTTGCCAACCTTTACAATAGTTGGAATGATTAGTACAAGTATAAGTGAGTCAAAAGATAGGGTTAAATCAGCGCTTTTAACAAATGGCTTCAAGTTTCCACCTTTAAAAATCACAGTTAATTTATCACCTTCTGAAATAAATAAAAAAGGTACACATTTTGATTTAGCAATTGCTTTACAAATTGCACTTTATGAGGAGAAAAATATAGATTTTGAAGATATATATTTTTTTGGAGAATTGGCACTTGATGGGAATATTAAAGATACAAGTTCTATTTTTCCAATTATTTTGTCATTAGCTAAAAAAAAGTTAATTAAAAGAGTTTTAGTGTGTACAACAAGTGCAGAAAAATTATCAAATATTCCAAATATTGAAATTTATAGTGTAAAAAATTTAGAAGAAGCAATTTTATTTGCAAAATCAGAAAATAAAGAGAATTTTTTATATGAAAAAAAGATTTTAGAATATGAAACAATAGCTATAAATGATGAAGTTTTTTATTATGAAACAAAATATAAAGATGATTTTTTAGATGTTGTGGGACAAGATATGGCTAAATATGCAGGATTGATTAGTGCTGCTGGAAATCACAATATTATATTTGAAGGAAGTCCAGGATGTGGAAAATCAATGATTTCAAAAAGGTTGCAATATATTTTAGCACCTATGAGTTTAGATGAAATTTTAGAAAAAGC
>CAZDFZ010000171.1:0-1835 GCA_964504855.1 uncultured Aliarcobacter sp. | reverse complement strand
CACTTGATTATAAAGATGTTGATTTTACTCCAATACGAGCCTTTAGAACGCCCCATCATTCAAGTACAAAATCCTCAATTTTTGGTGGTGGGAGTGTAAATGCTAAAATGGGAGAAATAGCTTTAAGTAACAATGGGATTTTGTTCTTTGATGAACTGCCTCACTTTTCAAAATCAATTTTAGAAGCCTTAAGAGAGCCTTTGGAAGATAATAAAATATTAATTTCAAGGGTAAATAGCAAAATTATCTATGAAACAAAGTTTATTTTTATTGCTGCTATGAATCCTTGTCCATGTGGAAATTTACTCTCAAGTATAAAAGAGTGCAGATGCAATGAGATTGAAATTCAAAGATATAAAGGTCGTTTAAGTGAGCCATTTTTAGACAGAATAGATTTATATGTTGTAATGAATGATAGTTTTAATGATAACAAAAATATAGTAAGTTCAAAAGAACTTCATCAAAATGTAATAAAAGCTTTTATAAAACAAAAAAAACGAGGACAAAAAGAGTTAAATGGCAAACTAAATGAAGAAGATATAAAAAAGTATTGTATTTTAGATGATGATGCAAAAGAAGTTTTAGAAAAGGCAAGATTTAATTATCAACTTAGTTTTAGAAGTATAAATAAAGTTTTAAAAGTTGCTAGAACTATTGCTGATTTAAATGACAATGAAATTATCACAAAAAATGATTTACTACAAAGTCTAAATTTTAGAAGAAGATAAACTAATAATTATCATAACTTTTAAAAAGTATATTTTTATTGTATAATCTAAAAAAATTAGATTTTACGAAGAAAAACTTCGTATTGATTACAAAGGAATAATAATGACAAAATGCGGATATGTTTCTGTTGTTGGGCGACCAAATGCAGGAAAAAGTTCACTTTTAAATTGGCTTGTTGGTGAAAAAATTGCAATGGTTTCTCATAAAGCAAATGCCACAAGAAAAAGATCAAATATTATTGTAATGCACAATGATGATCAAATTGTATTTGTAGATACTCCAGGTATACATGAGACGGAAAAACTATTAAATCAATTTATGCTAGATGAAGCTTTGAAAGCCATGGGTGATTGTGATTTAATTCTATTTTTAGCGCCTATAACAGATAAAGTTTCTCATTATGAAGACTTTTTAGAAAAAAATAAAAAAGGTGTAAAACACATTTTATTACTTACAAAAATTGATTTTGTATCAAATGCTGAAGTTTTAGAAAAGATGAAAGAATATGAGAAATATAGTGATAAATATGAAGCTATTATTCCAATTTCAATAAAAAAACAGACAAAACAATCTGATATTTTAAATGATGTTGTAAAACATCTGCCAGAGCATCCTTATTTATTTGATCCAGAAATTATGACAACAGAGCATTTAAGAGATATTTTTAAAGAATTCATAAGAGAGTCAATTTTTGAAAATATAAGTGATGAAATACCTTATGAAACAGATGTAATGATAAATAAAGTTGAAGAAAAACCAGGTGTTGATGTAATAAAAGCAACAATTATCGTCCAAAAAGGTACTCAAAAAGGTATGATTATTGGAAAAGATGCAACTGCTATTAAAAGAATAGGGAAAGATGCAAGAATCAAAATAGAAAAATTAACTGGCAAAAAATGTTATCTTGAACTTTTTGTTTCAATTAAAAAAGGTTGGACAAAAAACAAACAAGGTCTTAAAGAACTAGGTTATGATGTAACTTTTTAAAAGAGAAATTTTTCTCTTTTAAATCTAAAACAAATAATAAAAAAAATTACTAATTAAGCAACAATTGGCTTAATTAAAAAAAATGGGGTCTGAATTATTCTCTTTTCTTATAGTTAACT
>CAZDFZ010000170.1:0-3799 GCA_964504855.1 uncultured Aliarcobacter sp. | reverse complement strand
CCGAAGTACAGATGACTATACCCCAGGTGGAAAAAACAACAAAAGACCAGATAGAGCAACTTTAGTTTACACAAATCTAATAAGAAGATATTTTAAAAATACAGTTCCAATAGTTTTAGGTGGAATTGAAGCAAGTTTAAGACGTCTAACACACTATGATTATTGGACTAATAAGCTTAGAAAACCAATTCTTTTTGATACAAAAGCAGATTATATGGTTTATGGGATGGCTGAACAGGCTATTATGGATTTGGGACTTTATCTAAAAGAAGGAAAGGATCCAAGAACTATAAAAGGGCTTTGTTATATTTCAAAAGAGCCTGTAAATGAGTATCTTCAAATACCATCACACCAAGAGTGTTTAGATTTTAAAGAAAAATATATAGACCTTTTTAAAACTTTTTATGACAATAATGACCCAGTTTATTCAAAAGGATTATGTCAAGAAGTAGATGGTAGATATCTAATACAAAATCCACCAAGTAGGCACATGGAAGAAGAGGAAATGGATAAAATAGCATCCTTCCCATATCAAAGAGATGCTCATCCATACCATGCAAAAGATGGAAAAGTAAAATGTCTTGAAACTATAAAGTTTTCTATTATGACACACCATGGATGTTGGGGAGAGTGTAATTTTTGTGCTATTGCTGCACATCAAGGAAGAACTATACGAACAAGAAGTGAGAAAAATATTCTAGCTGAAGCAAAGCACTTTACTACTATGAAAGATTTTAAAGGAATAATCTCTGATGTTGGAGGACCAACTGCTAATATGTATGGATATGAGTGTACTAAAAAGATAAATTTAGGAACTTGCATAGAAAATAAAAGATGTGTGGATGCCCATAGACTTTGCAAAACTATGAAAGTTGATCATAGTCGAAACATACAATTATTAAAAGATATTAGAAAAGTTCCTGGTATTAAAAAAGCTTTTGTGGCTTCAGGTGTACGATATGATCTAATAACAGCCGATAAAAAACATGGATATGAGTATTTAAAAGAGATGGTAGATCATCATATTTCTGGACAGATGAAAGTTGCACCTGAACATACAAATGATGAGGTTTTACATCACATGGGAAAACCTGGGAAACAAACACTGATTGATTTTAAAGCTATGTATGACAAACTAAATAAAGAATCAGGCAAACAACAGTTCTTAACATATTATTTGATTGCAGCCCATCCTGGATGCGAAGAAAAGCATATGCACGAACTAAAACAGTTTACAACCCATGAATTAAAAATGAATCCAGAACAAGCACAAGTTTTTACCCCAACACCTGGAACTTATTCAGCTGTTATGTATTACACAGAGCTTGATCCATTTACTAAGAAAAAAATATTTGTGGAAAAAGATCAAAGAAGAAAAGAGAGACAAAAAGAGATAGTTGTAGCTAAAACTACTTTTGGAAATAAAAATAAAAAATCTTCAAATTCTGGAATGCAGGGGTAAAAATAGATTTTTTACCCGATTAATGAGGCAAACCAGATTTTAGAAAAGGCATTTATAGCATCTTTAATCTCGTTTTGCTTAAATCCTCCAAATCCCATTCGTATAGCATCCCAATCCCCACCTGATACATCTTTTGCAAAATAGAGTTTTATTTTTTCTTTTATAGCTAAACTTTTTAATTTTTCCATATCCATAGCAACTTTTGGATTTATTACGATTGATAAACCACCTCCAAAACTCTCTATCTTAACTGTATCACCCAATTTTGATAAAAGTTCAGATTTCATTAGATTGTGTTTTTTGCTATTTATTGTTCTAATTTTTCTTAAGTGTTTCTCCCAATGACCTTCACTCATAAATTTTTCTAGTATTTTTTGGGTCATTATTGAAACAGTTGAGTGTTTATTTTCAAATTTATAATAAATATCCATCAAACTATTTGGTAAGACCATATATCCAACTCTTAATGATGCACATAAAGATTTTGAGAAAGTTCCTATATATATAACTCTATTTTGCGTATCTAATCCTTGAAGTGAGGGAATTGGTCTGTTGACATAATTTAGTTCAGTATCATAATCATCCTCGATAATAAAACTATCATTTTCTTTTGCCCAATTTAAAAGTTTATATCTATTTGATATTGGAATAGTTACGCCCGTTGGATATTGATGTGATGGTGTAAGATATACTACTTTTGAATCTGTTTTTTCAAGTTCTTCAACTTTTATGCCATCATTATCTAAAGGAATTTTATTTATTTCAAAACCATAATTTTCAAAAACATTTTTTGCTATGTGATAACCTGGATTTTCTATACCAAAACTATTTATATCTATTTTTTTTAATATCCTTGCCATAATTTCCATCAATTCAGAAAAACCACAGCCAACAATAATTTGATTTTTATTACAGCTTACACCTCTTGAACTTTTAAGATATTTTGTAATCTCTTCTCTTAATCCTTCTTCACCTTGAGGATTTGAATATGCTCCAAAATCTAAACTTTCATCTATATACTTTGTAAATAATCTTTTCCATAGTTTTAGGGGAAAACTATCTTTTGATAATTTTGATGGATAAAAGTCATATAGCCACTCTATTTTTTCAAAATTATCTTCATTTGTTGCTATGCTTATATTTCTTGTTTTAAACTTTAATTCATTTATATTTTCAACACGAAAACCACTATTTGGATAACTTTCGATATATCCTTCAGCTACTAATTGACCATATGCAGATTCGATAGTTGTTTTACTGATATTATATGTTGAGGAGATTTTTCTAACTGATGGCAATTTATCACCAACACTATAATTTTCAATAATATCATTTTTCATTTGTTCATAAAGTTGGATATATAATGGTTTTGAACTCTCTTTATTTAAACTATACATTTAAAAGTGACCTCTAAAAAAATTAATATTTTGTATATTGTAACATACTCAATTTATATGTACAATAGTGATAATAGAAATTTTAAAGGATTAATAAAATGCAAAAGATTGTAACAATAACAGATGAAAAAACAATAAAAGATATTTTAGATAGTGCTAGCTATGGAACTATGGCTTTATGTTTTGATAATAAACCATACTCAATTCCTTTTAATTTTACTCAATGTAATGAAGTATTATATTTTCATGGTAATAAAAAAGGTAAAAAGATTGATATTATTAAACAAAATAATTTTGCTTCTTTTAGTGTAGTAGAAGAATATTCACTATTACCATCATATTTTTCAACAAATACAGGAAGTGCAAAACCAGCTACTCATCTGTTTAGTTCTGTGATGATTGATGGTGTTATTGAGATAGTTGAAGATTATGATGAAAAAGTTGAAGCTTTTCAATCTTTGATGGAAAAATATCAACCAGAGGGAAATTTTAATCCTTTAAGTGATAAACAAATGTATGAAAAAATAATCAATGCAACTGGTGTATTTAAGCTAATTCCAAAATCAATTAGTGGCAAAGTTAAATTGGGTCAAAACTGGGATGATGAAAGATTTGATAGAGTAATTGCTCATTTAAAAGAAAGAGGAACAGCTCAAGATTTAGATACTCTAAAACGAATGGAACAACTAAGAAACGATATATTATAAATAAAAAAAGGGATACTACATCATAGTATCCCTTTGGGTTGTAAAAAGAAAAATTTACGCTAATGCGTTGAACATATCAGCAGTAACTTCTGAAACATCTTTTGTTCCATCAAGTTCCATAAATACACCCATTTTTTTATAAAAATCAATAAGTGGTGAATTTTGTGTGTGGTATGCGTCAAGTCTGCTAATAACAGTTTCAGCATTGTCATCTTTTCTGATAATTAATTCAC
>CAZDFZ010000169.1:0-3804 GCA_964504855.1 uncultured Aliarcobacter sp. | reverse complement strand
AATTAATGAATATACTATTGAAGAAAATATTATGATTCCATTAAAAATAAATGGCTATTCAGATGATATTTCAAAAGATCAAGCTAATAAGTTATTAGCTCATGTTAGACTTTCTCATAGAGCTGGATATTATCCAAATGAGTTAAGTGGTGGAGAACAACAAAGAGTTGCTGTAGCACGTGCATTAGCTCATAATCCTAAAATAATAATTGCTGATGAGCCAACAGGAAATCTTGATGATTATTCAGCAGAAGTAGTTTGGAATTTATTAAAAGGTGCAAATGAGCAATTAGGAATTACTATTGTTGTTGTAACTCATAGAGTTCCTAAAAATTTAGGTATTAAATTTAGACAATTATCTATTGAGGATGGAATTATTTATGAAGTTTCTTAAAAATTTATTTGCTTTTTTAATTCCATTACTTTCAATGCTAATTACTTTTTCAATATTTTTGTTAATAAATAATGTAGTTAATAATTATAAATCAAAAATCTCAAAAGATTATTCAATAATTATTGTTACAAATAATCCTTTACAAAAAGATAGTATTACAGAATTAGCAGGTATTAAAGTTGAAAAAGTACAAAATTTACCAAATGATAAAATTATTACAAATATAAAAACTAATTTATCAGATACATCAATTGAATTATTAAAGCAAAAATTACCCAATTTTTATCAAATTTATTTAGAGATTTTTCCTACAAGTAGTGAATTAGAGAGTATTAAACAAGCTTTAGCTAAAGATAAAAATATTAAAAAAGTTGAAGTTTTTTATAAAAATCATAATCAAATATATTTACTTTTACTTTTACTAAATAGTGTTTCTTTTATTTTATTTTTTATAATTACAATTTTTGCAATTATTATTATTGCAAAACAAATTAAACTATGGTTTCATGAACATAGTTCGAAAATTTCTATATTAAGATTACATGGTGCATCAATTCTTTATAGTGCTTCATCAATATTGAATTATGCGTTAATAAGTTCTTTGTTGTCTTTTTTTATTTGTGGTATTTTTTTAATTTATATATCAAATAATATGACTATTTTATTTCCTTTAGAGTTACAAGAAATAGTAGATATAAAAATTAATATTTTTATTGAATTAGTAAAAATATTTTTATTATCATTCTGTATTTCAACATTTACTATATTTGGTGTACTTTTAAAATATAAGATAACAAATGATTAAACTATTTTTTTTATTAATTTTATTTCTACAAACAATTTTATTTGCAGTTACTCCTGCTTCAAATATAGATAAAAAAATACAAACTAATAAAGAGAAATTAGAATCTACTGATGATAAAAAAGAGACTACTAATTTAAAAATAAAAGAATTAGCAGAAAAAATAGAAAGTCAAAATGCTAATATTACAAACATTGAAACAGAAATTAAACAAATAAATTCTGACATAGATAATCATCAAAAGTTATTGGAAGAAGCAAAAAATAAATTAGATGAACTCACATCAAAATCAACTGATTTAATAAAAGAAAAAACTACTAGTGAAGAGCAGATAGTTGATACGATTATTGAAGAATTTTCTGTATCAATGGCTTTAAAATTAGCTTCAGAAGATAGTTTACAAGAGTTAATTGATAATGAAATATATACTTTATTATCTCAACATTCAAAAGATAAAGTAACTAAACTAAATACAAGTTATAGTAATTTATCTGCTAATACAAAAACCAATCAAAAAGAAATAGAAAAAATTTCTTTATATATAAATGATAGACAAAAAACAAAAGATAAATTAACAGAACTTAAAGCAAAACATTCAAGTTCTTTAGCAAATTTAGAAGAACAACATAAATCTTATCAAGCAGAGTTAAATAAAGTTGCAAAAGAACAAGAATCTTTAAAAAGTCTACTTTCAGAACTAAATATTCTAAAAGCTCAAGAAACAAAAAAAGCTGAAGCTGAAGCTGATGAAAAAAGAAAAAAATTACAAGAGCTTTTATCTCAAAAGAAAAATTCTCCTAAGGATGACTTAAAAGAGAATTATGCAAGTTCATCAGAAGATACTACATCAGGAGAAGTTCAAACTTCAGATAGTAGAAATCAAAAGTTTGCTAAAAATTTAAATCTTGATGTAAAAAAAATTGGTTCATCAACAGATGGTGTTTCAATTATAAAATATAAAGGAGAAAAATCTATTGCTCCTTTAAAATCATTCAAAGTTGTTAAAAATTTTGGGACATACTATGATCCAGTTTATAAAATTAAATTATTCAATGAATCAATAACTTTAAAAAGTGATGAAGATCAAGCAAAAGTTCTTTGTGTTTTAAATGGAAAAGTTGTTTATGCAAAGAAAAATGCTGGAATGCTTGAAAATGTTGTAATAATTCAGCATGAAGATGGATTACATACAATTTATTCTCATTTAGATGAAATTTCACCTACTTTAGTTGTTGGGAAATGGGTACAACAAGGTTATGTTGTAGGAAGAGTAAATAATATATTATTATTCCAAGCAACAAAAGATGCTTCACATATAGATCCAAGAGATTTATTTAAAATATAATGAAATTATTTATTGATGGTGATGCTTTTCCTAATCTTTTGAAACCTATAGTTTTAAGAGCTATTGAAAAACAAAAAATAAATACTTTCGTAATCGCCAATAAAGCTATAAATATAGGTAGTTCTAATCATATAGAATATATAATTGTTGAACTTGGAGCAGATGAAGCTGATAATAAAATTGTTGAGATGCTAGAATTAAATGATTTAGTTGTTACTGCTGATATTCCACTAGCAAATAGAACGATAGAAAAAGATGCTCATGCAATTGATCATAGAGGAACAATGTATACACAAGATAATATAAAACAATATCTTGCAATCAGAAATCTTATGCAAGAAATAAGAGACAGTGGTGAAATTACAAAAGGACCGGCACCTTTTAACCAAAAAGATGCTCAACAATTTGCAAATTCATTAAATGCTTTTTTACAAAAATATAATAAAAACTAAGGAACTAACATTATTTTAATAGATCAATCAACAAAAAATCAATTTAGAATTTTTTGTCAAGAAAATAAAATCGAAGATATGGAAATAGCCGTAAAATACTTTATTGTATTTGGTGGATTAAATATAAAAATTGATACAACTAAGCCTTTACTTGAACTAATAGAAAAACATATTTTAAATGAATATTCAAATTTAAAATATGAAATACACAACTTAACAGGTGGATATAAAGTTGATCATGCAATTTTATCTGGAATTGCACTTGGAGATAGAAGAACAAATTCTTCTTTTAAAAGAGCTTTTGTAACTTTTGAAGAAGGTATGAAGTGTGTTGAGAAATTAGTTGAAAGAGGAATTATCGAGATTGAATCATCACAACATCATTTAGCAAAAAAAAGAGGTGATAGTAAAGTAGCTAAAAAACTTCTTTTTACAACACCATTTTTAAGATTTTGGTTTGCTTTTGTTTCACCAATTTATAAAGGTATAAAAGAGAATAATTATAAAGAATTTTATACTCTTTTTGAAAACAAAGAAGCTGAATTTGGAGATTTTGTTTTTGAAGAATTATCTATGGAATATCTTAGAGATTTATATAAAGAAGATCCAATAAAACAATTTGGTAAATATTGGGATGATAAAATACAAATAGATTTAGTTGCGAAAACTACATCTGGAAAAATCATTGCAGCTAATTGTAAATATATAAATTCTAAAATTAAGAAAAATGAGTTAAATAAATTAAAAGAAGATTGTGATTCTACTGATTTAAAAGTTGATAATTTTGCATTATTTAGTAAAAATGGTTTTT
>CAZDFZ010000168.1:0-3813 GCA_964504855.1 uncultured Aliarcobacter sp. | reverse complement strand
AAAAATATAAAGGATATGGATTCAAATAATCTAAAAACTCAATTGCAAAATTCTGGTGTTTTTTTAGAATCAAAAATGGCTCAAAATCCAACCAATAAAATTGAAAATATTTTAAATCAAATTCAAAATCTAATAAAAGATTTGAATACACCACAGTCTAAACAGATAAATGAATTGATTTTAAAATTTACTCAAAATCTTGATAATTCAAATAAAAATGATAATTTATTAAATCTAAAAACTTTTGCAAATTCTTTGCAAAACTTAAATAATTCATTGCAAATACCTCAAACTAAAAACTTAAGTACTTTAATAAATCAATTACAAACAACAATAAATGAAGGCTCTTTAGTAGAATCAAAACTACAAAATAATTCAAATAGTCAAAATTCAGCTTTAAAAGAAAATATAAATTTACAAACAAAAGAGCTATTAACACAACTTAAAAATGAAGTTATACAAAATCCAATTTTACAAAATAAAAATATTATGCCATTGGTTGAGAATCTTTTAAAAATGGAAAATTTATTCTCTAAAAATGAGAATTTACCTACTTCAATATCTTCAAATAATTTTGCATCAAATTTAACTCCTTTGTTAAACACATTAAAAGAGAATTTAGAAAATTTGAATCCAAATAATGCAAATATACAAAATCAAATTATAAAATTTACGGAAAAAATTGAAAATATTTTAAAAGAACTTTCAAATCCAACTTTACAAAAAAATGAACACTCAAATCTAAATGAAGATATGAAATCTGTATTATTAAAAATGCAAGAAGAATTATCTTCAAATACTGACCTGAAATCACAAGATTTAAGTAAACAAGTTGATAAATTACTAAATCAAATTGATTATCAACAACTTCTAAGTCTTACAACAAATTCAAATAGTGTTTATGTTCCATTTCTTTGGGATATGCTTGAAAATGGAAATATTAGTATAAAAAAAGCTGATGAAGAAAAGTTTTACTGTCAAATTAATTTAACACTAAAAGATTTTGGAAAAGTTGATTTAATGTTAGCCTTATACGATAAAAACAAGCTTGATTTAACAGTTTATGCACAAAGGGAGCATTTTAAAACTGCCATTAGAGATAATATGCAAAAACTAAAGATTGCTTTAAATAGTGTAGATTTAATTCCAGTAAATGTTAAACTTTTAGATTTAAAAGAAGATCAAAATAAAGATATACCAACACAAACATATTTAAATAATAGCTACAATGATAATCAAAATTTAACTTCTGGTATTGAAATAAGAGTATAAAAATGCAGGACAATATAAATAAAAATATTCAAAAAGCTGTTGCGTTAAAATATGATATGGATAAAGATAATGCTCCAAAAATAACTGCAAAGGGAAAGGAAGAAACAGCTTCAAATATAGTAAAGATTGCGAAGCAGAATAATATCCCTATAAAAAAAGATGAAGATTTGATTGAACTTTTATCCCAAATGGATATAGATAAAGAGATTCCAACTTCTATGTACAAAGCTGTTGCTGAAATCTTCTCTTTTATCTATGATTTATCAAAAAGACCTAAAAATTAAAATCTTCACCTAAATAATGTTCTCTTACTTTTGGATCATTTTTAATTTCATTACTTGTTCCGCTAGCAAGTAAACTTCCATTTTTCATTACATATGCTCTATCACAAATTTCTAAAGTTTCTCTAACATTATGGTCTGTAATTAAAACCCCAATATCAATTTTTGTTAACTGATGAATTATCTCTTGAATATCTTTAACAGCAATGGGATCAACTCCTGCAAAAGGTTCATCTAGAAGTAAAAATTTTGGTTGTGAAACCAGTGCTCTTGCTATTTCAGTTCTTCGTCTTTCTCCACCTGAAAGAGAAACACCCAATCTTTGTCTTATTGGTTCAATATTAAAAAGTTCAAGTAATTCTTCAACTCTTTTGTGTTGCTCTACTTTATCTTTTGTAACAATTTGAGCAGCAAGCATTAAATTATCTTCAACAGATAATTCTTTAAATATCGAAGATTCTTGTGGTAAATATCCAATTCCTTTTAAAGCTCTTTTATGTAAAGGGAGAGATGTTATTTCTTCATCATCAAAAAAAACTGTTCCACTTGTTGGTTTCACTAATCCACAAACTGTATAAACTGTTGTTGTTTTTCCAGCACCATTTGGTCCAAGTAACCCTACAATTTCTCCAGATTTTACTTCAACTGAAATACCATGAAGAATTTGCGTTTTTTTGATAGTTTTTGTTATATCTTTTACTTCTAATTTATGCATTTATTTTATACAGCCTTTTATTATCTTTTTTTTCTATTTCAACCAAAATTACTTTATATCCATAATCTTTTAAAAGTTCTTCAAGTTTTTCATCACCCCACTCTACAAAATGAGTTCCACTTTTTTCAAACTCTTCAAGCATTCCTAAAGATATAAATTCACTCAAAGTTTTGTTATAAACATCATAATGAAAAATATCATTTGAATAAATTGCTTGTAATGAAAAAGTTGGAGATGTTACTAAATCTGTTAAATCTAAAACTTTTAAATAATTTTTAACAAGTGTAGTTTTACCACTTGCTAAATCTCCTCTTAATATTACAATACAATCATCAGTTAAAATATCTTTTAAATATTTAGCTAAAACATCAATTTGTTCTAGCTCTAATTCAAACTCTCTTTGCAATAAAATTCCTAACTTAATTGATTAGAAAATTTAATTATCTCTTCCAACTTAGCTTTCGCAGCACCACTAATAATAGCCTCTTTTGCTATATCAATTCCATCTTTAAAATCTCTAGCTTTTTCATCAATAATAAGTGCAGCAGCAGCATTTAATAAAACTATATCTAACTTAGCTCCAACAATTTTTTTTGATAAAATATCTGCTGTTAGTTTTGCATTAAACTCTGGACCTTCACCAATAATATCATCTTTACTAGCCATTGGTATACCATAATGTTCAGGATTTATTTCAATATCTGTAATTTTTCCATTTATTAAAAGCGTTGCATAAGTTATGTCTGAAACTGAAATTTCATCCATCCCATCATTTGAAGATAAAATCATAGCTCTTCTAGTATCTAATAAATCAAGTGCTGTTGCAATTTTATTTATGTAACTTTTATCAAATACTCCAATTACTTGCTTACTAACACCTGCTGGATTGCATAAAGGTCCCAAAATATTCATAATAGTTCTATGTGGAATAGTTTTTCTAACAGGTGTAATATATTTCATTGCAGGATGATGATTAGCTGCAAACATAAATGCAAAACCTGTTTCTTCAAGCATCTTAGCAGTATTTTCTAAACTTAAATTTAAATTGATACCTAAAGCTTCAAGCATATCAGCACTTCCACTTTTACTTGTAACACTTCTATTTCCATGTTTCGCAACATAAGAACCACAAGCACTAAGTAATATTGAAACTGTTGTTGAAATATTAAAACTATAGCTTTTATCCCCACCTGTTCCAACGATATCAATAGCTTTTGCTCTTAAATCTTCATGTATTGGAAGAGGAATAAGGTGATCTCTCATAGCACTTGCTGCTCCAGCAATTTCTGCTGCTGTTTCACCTCTTTCATAAAGTTCTAATAAATATTCTCTAACTTCTTCTTGTGATAATCTATTTTCAAAAACATCATCAAATCTTAATTTTGCTGCATTAAACATTAATCAATCCTTTGTACATACTTTTCTATTTTTGATTTTGGAGTAGATTTTGTAATTGGTATTTGTAAGATTTTAAATTTCTCACTTTTTTCTAAATACCTAATTTCAATTATATCTCCAACTTTAACCTCTTTTGCTTTTTTAACA
>CAZDFZ010000167.1:0-3819 GCA_964504855.1 uncultured Aliarcobacter sp. | reverse complement strand
AACAGATAAACCTACATTTTTATAAACCTTATAAGCTAAAAGTATCAAAAAGCTAAGAACTATAATCAATAATAATAGAATACTAAAATAAGTTACATTGATAAAATCGCCCGAAAGTTGATTTATTTTATCTTCTATTTCTGAACTATATTTTTTATTTAGATGAATGATATTTAAACTTTTATTTCTAATTTCAGATTCTACATCTTCAATATATTTTATTTGAACAACATAGTTACCAATTTTATTCACTATTTGTAAATAATTTTTAGTATCTTCATTATTGTAATAATTTTTAAATAATTCTATTTTTGCTAACCATTTTTCAAAAGTATCTCTATCTTTCTTTTGATAAAGTACCTCTTTACTATAATATTTAACATCTCCAAATAATTGTGCAAGTCTAAAATCTCTTTTCTCAATTACTTCATGGTCAAGTTTTTTTCTCAAATCATTTTCAATTGGATAATCTTTATTAAATTCTAAAAATAACTCTATCTTTTTTTCTTGTAAATCATAAATAGAATCAAAGGCTTTTTCTATTTCATGTTCACTTTCAAATAAAAGTTTAAGATTACTTGCAATAATTTCATTTTTATTAATATCACTTATTACATAATCTATTAAATCATTTTGATCTTGTTGTTTAAAATCATCTTGTATTTTTTCAAACTCTTTTTCATAACTTGCAAATTCTTCTTTTGCTTTATCAAGTTTTTCAATAGAATTCATATTTATAGTATCTTTTAATAACTCATTCATTTTTTCTTGCATTGAAACTAAATTAGTAATAGATTGTTTTATAGAATTATTTTCTTTTATTTGATAAATTATTATTGTATTTATTATTCCTATTATTGTAATTATTGATAAAATTATTATAAAACTAATTTTTACTATTTTTTTTATATTCATATCTTTTCCTAAGTTTCATTTGTTACTTTGTAGTTTATTATCTATAATTGTTTTATGTACTTTTTTGTATAATCCGTGCCAATTATACTATAAGGTACAAAAAATGATTCAACTAATTAACAAAAAAGAGGATATATTTGGCGACAATATCGCTTTTGTAGAGAATTGGGACTTTTCAAAAGCTAATCTAAATGAAGAAAATAGAATATTAGCTATTACTCAAGTTGCCTCTATTTGTTATCAATCTCCAAAAGCATTAGGAAGTGAATCATTATATAATAGACTTATGGCTGAATCACAAGGTCTTCCTTCTTCTTCTTTTGAATTTGTACCTGTTTTATTAGACCCAAAAAATGAAAAACATAAAGAAATTTTAGCACCTGAGTTTTCAAATGTTAAAAAATTTGGTGAGCAAATTTGTGATGGGAAATATCTTCTTACAAATTATAGAGCTTTAGTTTATGATTTTGAAAACAATGAAAATGCCTATAGTTTTGATATTAGAACTATCTACAATACAGAAATTGAGTGTGAAATTATAAAACAACACTTCAAAGTATTTTTGTTCAAAGTTGATTTCCCAACAAGAAGTCAAATGGTAAGACATAGAGTAAATTGGCAAGAATTAAGTAGAAGATATGTAAGTGGTAAAAGAGTACCTTTTGATTTTTACATCAGTGAAAAAATGAAAGATGTTACAAGTGATGCTGGTGATACTCAAAAAATTTTAGATATTTGTTTAGAACACTACTACAAAGCATTAGAAGATGGTGTAAAACCCCAAGAAGCTAGACGAATAATCCCACAAGCAGGATATTCACAAATTTGGGGTGGTTTCCAACCTACTCAACTTGAAAATTATTTTAAATTAAGACTTGATTCTCATGCTCAATGGGAGATAAGAAAAACAGCAGAAGCAATGAAAGAGCTTTTAGCTTAATATAAATTATCAAGATAAAATCTTATTTTATTTTCATAACTATAAAAATCAAGGATAAAAATGAGTGCATTGGAAATTGCAGATATTATTGGTGTTATTTGTTTTGCACTTAGTGGATTTTTAATATCTGTTCATTATAAACTTGATATTTTAGGTGTTTTTATTTCATCATTCTTAACCGCCCTAGGAGGAGGAATGATAAGAGATGTTCTAGCAAATAGAACACCTTATGTTTTTACTCAAAATTTACCAGTTATTTTGGTAGTTACAACAGTTTTTGTTGCTTTACTATTTAAACTTCACAAAATAGATGATTTAGAAAGTAAATCTGTATTTATTATCTCTGATGCTGTAGGTTTAGTCTCTTTTTCAATCACAGGTTCAATTATAGCAATTCAGAATGATTTTAATTTTTTAGGTGCATTAATTCTTTCATTTTTAACAGCTGTTGGTGGTGGAACATTAAGAGATATTTTAATAAATAGAGTTCCTTCAATTTTGGTTTCTGAGTTTTATGCAACAGTTGCATTAATTGTTGCAACCATTGTTTTTGCTCTTCAAATGTATGATTTAATAAGTTTGTTAACACTAACTTTAGTATTTATTTTTGGTGTTGCTCTTAGACTTTTAGCATATTATAGAAATTGGCATTTGCCAACTTTATCTAAGTAAAGATTTTATCTTTTAACTTTTCATTTACTTTTTGTTGCTATGATTTCTCAATTTTAAAATATAGGAGAAAGAATGATAAAAAAATTTCTATTTACAGTTTTTTTAGCACTAAGTGCAATTGCAAGTTCATTAACAGTTGGAAATACTCTTCCAACACTTAAAATCAAAGATCAATTTGAAAAAGAACATGTGGTTGATGCAAATATCAAAACTATAATTTTTTCAGCTACAAAATCTGAAGGTACAACAATAAAAGAGTTTTTACTTACAAAAGATAAAGATTATTTAACTACAAATAAAGCAGCTTACATAGCAGATATTACAGGTATGCCATCAATCATCACTAGCTTAATTGCTATGCCTAAAATGAAAGGTTATCCATTTTCTGTTTTATTAGTTGATGAATCAAATAAGAATTTATTTCCTGTAAAAGAAGATATGATTTCTGTTATTTCTTTAGATAATGGAAAAATTACAGATATAAAATATGTAAAAACTGCAGAGGAATTAGGAAAAATCCTAAACTAAAACCAAACTACTAGCATTAAGCTAGTAGTTTTTCAAATGCTTCAATAATTGCAATACTCTCTAAATCTTTTATTCTATTTTCTAAACTATCAACAGTTTCATTTTCATTTAAAACTAACTCTTTAGTTAATATTATTTCACCTTCATCATATACTTCATTTACATAATGAATTGTTACACCTGATTTTTTTTCACCATTTTTAATAACTGCTTCATGTACAAATCTTCCATACATACCTTTCCCTCCATAAATTGATGGGAGGATTGCAGGATGAGTATTAATTATTTTGTTTGGAAAAGTATTTAAAAGACTTGATTCAATTTTTTTCATAAATCCAGATAAAAATATATAATCACAATCAAATTCTTTTAATAATCTTGCAATTTTGTCATCAATATTTTGACCAGGATATCTTTTATCATTAATTATAAAATAAGGAATATCATAAGATTCAGCTTTTTGTAAAACTCCTGCATTAGTGTTATTTGTAATCACAACTACTACTTTTGCATCTAATTTTTTATCAACTATTGCTTTTTGAATTGTTTCAAATCCACTTCCATTATATGAAGCTAATATTCCTATTTTTATCATTATTTATCCTAATTTTTTGCGGGCTGGATTATATCTATTTTAAAATTATTTTACAATCTTTGTGCATGAGTTAAAGCTATTGCAATAGCATCTGTAATATCAAGTGGTTTTATCTCTTTTTTAATATTTAGAAGCCTTTTTACCATAAATGAAACCTGCTCTTTTGTAG
>CAZDFZ010000166.1:0-3824 GCA_964504855.1 uncultured Aliarcobacter sp. | reverse complement strand
GATAAATTTACAACATCACTTTTGATTTCTCCAAAAAAATCACAAGAAAAACTAGAAATTATTGGTGAAAAACTCACTAAGCAAACAGGTGTAGAGTTCATTTTTAGAGATTATAGAAGTGGAAATGGTACACAAATTCAAGGTGAAAAAGTAAAAGAAAATTCACTTTATAGACAAAATTATTGTGGTTGTTTGTTTGGTTTCACAGCCCAAAGAGAAGTTAAAAAAAAGATTATGGATGAGATGTTTAACCCTATTTCAAATCAAATCCTTCCAGAATCAATAGAAGAGAGGCTTGAACTTTATAAAAAAAGAAATGAACTAGAAAGAAATCAAGAAAAATATAAAATCATTAAACAAAAATTTTTAAATTATAGACTCTTAAGCGGTAGAATTTTTGTGGCTAAAAAAATTGTTCCATCATATATTTTATGTTATTCAACGCTCAACAAAAATGCTACTAATGGAAGAATTGAATACACAAAGAATAATATAAATTATCTAAATAGAGATGAAGTTAGAATCATCAATATTTCAACTTTTAACGCCCTTTCAAATAAAAATTATACGGATGTAAAAGAGCTAATTTATAACCCTTTAGATTTTTATGAAGAACTAAAAATAAGAGAAAATATTGCCAAAAATCCATATGATTTAAGTCCTATTATAGTTCTTGATGAAATAGTTGATGAAAAATATGAGATAGAAATAAATGCAACAACTTATGAAGATGTGAAAGAAGAGATTATATGAAACTTTTAGTATGTGCCATGGAAACATCATCAAATATCCACTTAAAAGAGCTAAAAAAATATCTAAGTGATGATATTGAACTTGTTGGGGTTTTTGACAAAGAGCTTGGGAATCCACTTTATGATTTAACAGCGTTAGCCATCATGGGAATAGTTGATGCTTTAAAAAAACTAAGATTTTTCTTTAAACTTCGTGATGAATTAGTAGAATTAGCTCACGATTGCGACAAAGTTCTTTTGATGGATAGCTCAGGATTTAACCTTCCATTTGCTAAAAAATTACGAGAAACTTATCCAAATAAAGAGATTATTTATTATATCTTGCCTCAAGCTTGGGCTTGGAAAAAAGGAAGAGTTAAAAAACTTGAAGCATATTGTTCAAAACTTTGCTCAATCATTCCTTTTGAAAGTGAAATGTATACAAATAAAGAAAAAATAACTTATGTTGGACACCCCTTACTTGATGAAATAACTGAATTTAAGCAAGAGTTATCAAATTCAAATAAAATAGCATTTATGCCAGGAAGTAGAAAAACAGAGATTACAAATCTTATGCCGATTTTTAAAGAACTTACAAAACATATCCCAAACAAAGAATATATTTTAATAATTCCTTCAAAATTTGATGATTCTTACATAAAAAAAATATATGGTGACATTTCCCAATTTACTATTTCAAGAAATGCTCATCAAACATTAATAGAATCAGAATACGCATTTATTTGTTCAGGAACTGCTACACTTGAAGCTGCACTTATTGGAACACCGTTTACATTATCTTATATTGCAAAAAAGATTGATTTCTTAATTGGAAGTATATTTGTAAAATTGAATTATGTGGGATTAGCAAACATATTTTTTGAAAAAATGGGTAAAAAACCTCTTCATAGTGAATTTTTACAAGAAAAAGTAACTGTTGAGAATCTTTTAAATGATTATAAAAATCTTGATAAAAAACAATTTTTTGAAAATTCTAAAATATTAAGAGATTACCTAAAAAATGGAAGTTCAAAAATGGTAGCACAGATTATTAAAAACTAATATTATTTTAGATATAATGTATGCAATTTAATAAAATATAGGATGTTATATGTTAGATATTATGCAAATCCAAGAGATTCTTCCTCACAGATACCCATTACTATTAGTTGATAGAATTACAGAAATGGAATTAAAAAAATCTATAAAGGGTTTTAAAAACATTTCTATTTCAGAACCAGCATTTCAAGGACATTTTCCTGGTCATCCAATTTATCCTGGTGTAATGATTTTAGAAGGTATGGCACAATGTGGTGGAGTTCTTGCCCTAAAAAGTTCAGATATGACTGATGAAGAGATGAAAAATAAAGTAATTTATTTCATGAGTATTGATAAAGCAAAATTTAGAAATCCTGTACGTCCAGGTGATAGATTGGATTATGAATTAGAAGTTGTAAGAATGAAAAGTTCTTTAATGACTCTAGTTGGTAAAGCTTATGTTGATGGTAAATTAACAGCGGAAGCTGAATTAAAAGCTATGATAGTTGACAAATAACAAATAGGCAAATAAATGAATAATATTCACAAAACTGCAATAATTGAAGAAGGTGCTATTTTAGGTGATAATATCACTATTGGTGCATTTACAATTATTGGAAAAGATGTAAAAATTGGTGATGGAACAATAATTGATTCTCATACAGTTATTGAAGGGAAAACAACTATTGGTAAAAATAATCATATTTTTTCTCATGCAGCTATTGGAACTATTCCTCAAGATTTAAAATTTAATGGGGAAGATGTTGAATTAATCATTGGTGACAACAATAAAATAAGAGAATTTACTCTATTTAATCCAGGAACTATTGGTGGTGGTTCTATTACAAAAATTGGTGACAACAACCTATTTATGGGATATGTACATGTTGCTCATGATTGTATAATAGGTAATAATTGTATTTTTGCAAATGGTGCTACACTTGCAGGTCATGTGGAGTGTGATGATTTTGTTGTAGTTGGTGGTTTAACTCCTATTCACCAATTCTGTAAGATAGGAACTCAAGTTATGATTGGTGGTGCATCAGCAGTTGCTCAAGATATTCCTCCTTTTTGTTTAGCGGAAGGAAATAAAGCTGTTTTAAGAGGATTAAACTTAACTGGATTAAGAAGAAGATTTGATAATAGAGAAGATATAGATGCAATAAAACATGCCTATAGAGAATTATTTGAATCGGGAAAACCTCTTCAAGAAGTAGCTCTTGAATTATTTGAATCAGATGAAAATAAACATGTAAAAGAATTAGCAAGTTTTGTATTAAATACAAAACGAGGTATTCCTTTTACAAGAAAATAAGATAGGTAGAAAATGAGTAAAATTATATGTGATTTTTGTGGTTCAACTGACACTAAAGAAAATCCAGTAATAGCTGGAGACAATGCTTGTATTTGTAAAGCTTGTGTTACTGCTGCAAATGAAATTATGAATGGTAATCTTCCAATAGAAGAAAATAAGCATAAAATTACTCCAATTGAAGCAAAAGATATAAAAATAAAAACTCCAGCTGAATTGAAAAAAATACTAGATGAATATGTAATTGGACAAGATAGAGCTAAAAAAGTTTTAAGTGTTGCAGTTTATAATCACTATAAAAGAATATTCAGACATAATGAAATTGAAGATGATACAGAGTTAAATAAATCTAATGTACTTTTAATTGGACCAACAGGTTCTGGAAAAACTTTACTTGCTCAAACTATTTCAAAATATTTAGATGTTCCTCTTGCAATTGCAGATGCAACTTCTTTAACAGAAGCAGGTTATGTTGGTGATGATGTTGAAAACGTTGTGACAAGACTGGTTCAAGCAGCAGATGGAGATATCGAAAAAGCTCAAAGAGGAATTATCTTTATCGATGAAGTTGATAAAGTTGCTAGAATGAGTGAAAATCGATCAATTACAAGAGATGTATCCGGAGAAGGTGTTCAACAAGCTTTATTAAAAATTGTTGAAGGAAGTGTTGTAAATGTTCCACCAAAAGGTGGAAGAAAACACCCTGGTCAAGATGCCCTTCAAGTTGATACAACAAATATTTT
>CAZDFZ010000165.1:0-3836 GCA_964504855.1 uncultured Aliarcobacter sp. | reverse complement strand
CAAATTTTAAAAACTATAGAAGAGTTGAAAGAAGTAAGAAAAAATATAAGTGGAACTGTTGGATTTGTTCCAACAATGGGTGCTTTACACAATGGGCATATCTCTTTAATCAAACAAGCAAGAGATGAAAATGAAATTGTAATTGTATCAATATTTGTAAATCCAACTCAATTTTTGCCAGGTGAAGATTTAGATGCATATCCAAGAAAGGATGAAGCAGATAAAAAAATTTGTGAAATGTGTAAAGTTGATTATCTTTTTATGCCTCAAATTTCTACTATGTATTCAAAAGAAGAAGTTTTAATTAAAGCTCCAAATAAGAGTTATATTCTAGAAGGGAAAACACGCCCTGGACATTTTGATGGTGTATTAAGAGTTGTTTTAAAATTATTTAATCTAACACAACCAACAAATGCCTATTTTGGTAAAAAAGATGCTCAGCAACTCTCACTTATTACTCAAATGGTTAAAGATCTGTTTTTACCAATAAATATAGTTCCTTGTGAAATAATAAGAGAAGTTGATGGATTGGCACTTAGTTCAAGAAATGTATATTTAAACCCAACACAAAGAGTTGATGCTCTTTTAATATCAAAATCTTTATATATGGCTGGTTCACTAATAGCAAGTGGTGAGAGAAGTGTACAAGCTGTAAAAGATAAAATTTATGAAATTATGAAAACTTTAGATGTGGAATATGTGGCAATTGTTGATAGAGAGTTTAACGAATTAAGCATAATTGAGCCAAAAAATACAGTTATTCTTGTGGTTGCTAGATTTGGTAATACAAGGCTTCTTGATAACATTTGGCTTTAAAATGAGTTTATGCTAAAATCACAAAAAAATTAAAATAAAAAGAATAAATATATGAAATTTTCAGTAAAAAATCCTAAAAAAACTCTACATTTAGTAAGCCTTGGTTGTACTAAAAATCTTGTAGATTCAGAGATTATGTTAGGTAAATTAAAAGATTATACAATTACAGATGATGCTGCTAATGCTGATGTTATTATCGTAAATACATGTGGATTTATAGATAGTGCAAAAGAAGAGAGTTTAAATACAATTTTAAATCTACATGAAGATAGAAAAAAAGAGTCCGTTTTAGTAATGGCTGGATGTTTAAGTGAGAGATACAAAGGTGAATTACAAAAAGAGTTACCTGAAATTGATGTTTTCACAGGTGTTGGAGATTATGACAAAATAGATTTACTTGTACATGAAAAAAGAAGTGCTTTTACAAATGAAGTATTTTTAGCAAGTGATGAAAATGAAAGAATTATCACAGGTTCTTCTTATCATGCTTATGTGAAACTAAGTGAAGGTTGTAATCAAGCTTGTTCATTTTGTGCTATTCCATCATTTAAAGGAAAACTTCACTCAAGAACACTTGAATCACTTGTGAAAGAGGTAAAATCACTTGTATCAAAAGGTTATGTAGATTTCTCTTTTGTATCGCAAGATTCATCATCATTTTTAAGAGATCAAGATATAAAAAATGGTCTTGAACTTTTAATAGATGAAGTTGAAAAAATTGAAGGAATTAAAACAGCTAGAATTTTATACCTTTATCCATCAACTACAACTTTGAGTTTAATAGATAAAATCGCTGATTCAAAAGTTTTTGTAAACTACTTTGATATGCCTTTACAACACATCACTCCATCTATGCTAAAAATTATGAAAAGAGGAAAAGGTGTTGAGCAACTAAATGAACTTATGAATCATATGAAAAGCAAACCAAACTCTTTTATTAGAACTACTTTTATTGCTGGACATCCAGGAGAAACAGTTGAAGACCATGAAGCTCTTTGTAAATATATTGAAGAGTTCAAATTTGATAGAGCAAATGTATTTTCATATTCAACAGAAGAGGGAACAACTGCTGCACTTTCAAATGACTTAATTGATCAAGAAATAATAGATGAAAGAGCAGAAGAAATAGGTGAAATAATAGCTCAAACAACTCAAGAATCACTAGAAGCTGAAGTTGGAAAAATCTTTGAAGTTTATGTTGATGGAGAAAGTGACGAACATGAATATCTATTAAGTGCTAGAAAGACTATTTGGGCACCGGATATTGATGGTGAAATCTATATAAATGACAATGAATTAGGTGATGGTGAACAAATTAAATTTGGACAAATTTATACAGTAAAAGTAACTGAATTGGTTGGAGATAAACTTCTAGCAACAGTTATCAAATAAAATCATGAACTTAGATTTTAGTGCAATTAAGAATCAAAAGAATCTCCTAGCTTTTTCAGGTGGAGTTGATTCTAGTGCACTATTTTTTTTACTTTTAAAGCAAAATATTCCTTTTGATATAGCAATTGTAAATTATAATATCAGAACTCAATCACTTGATGAAGTAGCTTATGCAAAAGAACTAGCTTCAAAATACAATAAACAAATCTTTCTAAAAGATATAACATTAGAATCAAACTCAAATTTTGAAAAAACTGCAAGAGATATAAGATACTCATTTTTTGAAGAGATAATTTCAAATGAAAAATATGAAAATCTAATCACAGCTCACCAATTAAATGATAAATTAGAGTGGTTTTTGATGCAACTAACAAAAGGTGCTGGTTTGTTTGAGTTAATTGGCTTCAACAAATTTGAACAAAAACAGAACTATAAAATATATAAACCACTTTTAAATATCACAAAAGAAGAGTTAGAAAACTATTTAAAAACAAACAATCATAAATATTTCATAGACCAATCAAACTATGATGAAAAATACAAAAGAAACTATTTCAGACATAACTTTAGTGATAAGTTACTATATGAGTTTAAAGAAGGTATTAAAAATTCTTTTGATTATTTACAAAATGATTTAAACTCTTTAAATATTCAAATAAAACCTATAAAAAAAATTAAAGAATTAGAAATTTTTACAAATCAAAAAGATGATAATTTAAATATTCGATTTATAGATATTTCTTTAAAAAAAAGAGGTATATTACTTTCAAAAGCCCAAAGAGATGAAATATTAAAGCAAAAAGAGCTTACAATTTCACATATGATAAATATAACTATTTTAGAAGATTATATTTACATTGCACCTGCTTGCAATGAAATTATGGATAAAAAGTTTAAAGAATCATGTAGAATAAAAAATATTCCTAAAAATATAAGAAGTTATATTTTTAAAAATAATATAGATTTAAATGAATTAATTTTTTAAAAATCTTTTCATTTTTTGCATTTTGATAAGTTCTTGCCTTGTCTCTTCTTTATAATTTTTCATAAAGTTAATATTTTTAAAAAATAGTTCTTCTAATATTTTCAAATCTGACAATTCTAAATCAAAGTTCTCAATAGAATCATCTTTTAAATAATCTTCAAACCATCTACCTATTGCAGTTGCTTTATCAAATGAATCTAAAGAGTCAATATAAATTAACTCTTTAAGTGCTTTTAAAGACCTGTCTCTTCTTTCCATGCGTCAATCAATCCTTGAGTAACTTTCATAACTTGATTAACTGCATTGATATTATCATCAATTCCAGCACTAAATGGAGTTTCAATTTGATATAGATATAAACCATCTAAATAATAAGCAACTTCTCCACCATCAAAATCTAATACATTTCTAAGTTCATCAAAAATCGCTATTGCTTTATTTATATAAGTAAATTTTAATTCAATCTTATCTTCTTCCATTGCATTTTTAACAAAAGACAAATACTTTATAACACCCTCATATAACTTTAATACTAAAACATAAGGATCATCAGAAACTGCATTTTGCTGATTGTATGCCTCTATACTTATATTCTATATCTCCAAAATAATCATTTTTATGTGAGAGTATATTATACATTTCC
>CAZDFZ010000164.1:0-3853 GCA_964504855.1 uncultured Aliarcobacter sp. | reverse complement strand
TAATTAATCCAATTGTAAAAGAGTTAAATACATATAGAACAACTATTTTATTAAATTTAGTAGAAGCTTGTGCAAATAATTTCAAAGTGGGAGCAAGATCAACTGCATTTTTTGAAATTGGAACGATTTTTAATGAGAATAGAAATGAAAGTAAAAAGATTGCATTTATTCAAACTGGTTCTTGTGAACTTGAAGATTTCTCAAATGGTGGGAAACCAAAAAATATAGATTTTTTCTCATTTTCTAAAAAAATATTAAATACAATTGGAAAATTTGATTTAGAACCTATGAATGATATTTCAAATTTATTTATTCATCCTTTCCAAAATGCGAATGTTTTAATTGACGGGAAAGTTGTAGGTTATATTTGTAAATTACATCCAAGTGTTTGTGCTGATTTTGATTTAAATGATACTTTTATTGCAGAAATTGATTTTGAAGCAATAAAAAATGAGATTGTTAGAACAACTTCTTATTCTAAATTCCAATCATCAAAAAAAGATTTAAGTATTATTGCACCTAAATCTTTAGAATACAAAGAAATAAGAAAAGTAATCAACTCTTTAAATAATTCAACTATTAAACAGTTTAATTTAATTGATATTTATAGTGATGAAAAATTAGGTGATAATGAAAGTTTAACAATCAGATTCGTTTTACAAAATGATGAAAAAACTATGGAAGAAGAAGATATTACAACAACAATGAATTCTATCTTAGAAGCATTAAACAATAAATTATCTATTGGTTTAAGACATTAATTAAAAAGGCAAAAAGTGGAAAAATTTAATATAAAAAAATTAACAAAATCGTTTAATATTGAAATAGATTCAATCGCAAGTGATAAGTCAATATCACATAGATGTGCTATGTTTTCACTTTTTTCGTCTCAAACATCTTATATAAAAAACTATCTAACTGCTGAAGATACTTTAAATACACTTAGCATAGTTGAACAGCTTGGAGCAACTATTAAAAGAGATGGTTCTACTGTTGAAATCACTCCAACTGCTATTTTAAAGGAGCCTTCAGATGTTCTTGATTGTGGAAACTCAGGAACTGCAATGAGACTATTTTGTGGATTATTAGCAAGTGTTGATGGAGCATTTACTCTAACAGGTGATAAAGATCTAAGAAATAGACCAATGAAAAGAGTTGCTGATCCTCTAAGAAGTATTGGAGCAAATATCGATGGAAGAGAAAATGGAAATAAAGCTCCACTTTTTATTAGAGGTGTAAAAGAGCTTCAACCATTTACTTATCACTCTCCAGTTGATTCAGCACAAGTAAAATCAGCAATGATTTTAGCAGCACTTAGAGCAAATGGAGTATCTAAGTATAAAGAGAATGAACTAACACGTGATCATACAGAACGAATGCTAAATGGTATGGGTGCTAAAATAGAGTATGATAAAGATGGATTTATAAATATTCATCCATTAACTGGTCATTTAAAACCATTAAATATTACAGTTCCTACTGATCCATCTAGTGGATTTTTCTTTGCAGTTGCAGCTTCAATTACAAAAGGTGCAAGGGTAGTTATAAAAAATGTAACTCTAAATCCAACAAGAATTGAAGCTTATCAAGTTTTAAAAAGAATGGGTGCTATTGTAAACTTTATTGAGAAAGAAAATGTATATGAACCAATTGGTGATATTGAAGTTATTAATAATGAACTAAATGGTGTAGAAGTTAGCGAAAATATCTCTTGGTTAATTGATGAATTACCAGCACTATCAATAGCAATGAGTTTAGCAAATGGGACTTCAAAAGTATCAAATGCAAAAGAGCTAAGAGTAAAAGAGAGTGATAGAATTTCTAGCGTTGTAAATAATTTAAAACTTTGTGGTGTAAACTACACTGAATTTGATGATGGATATGAAATAGTTGGTGGAACAATGAAAAAAGCAACTATAAATTCACATGGTGATCATAGAATTGCTATGAGTTTTGCAATTGCTGGATTAAATTGTGATATGGATATTGAGGACACTCAATGTATTGAAACATCTTTCCCTAATTTTAAAGAAATATTAGATTCTTTATATAACTAAAGGAAATTGATGAAAGTAAAATTAGCATCAAACTATGGATTTTGTTTTGGTGTAAAAAGAGCAATTAAAATTGCAGAAGATTATAAAAACTCTTCAACTATGGGACCATTAATTCATAATCAAGATGAAATTAATAGATTAAAAAATGATTTTAATGTTGGATTATATTCAAATTTAAGTGATGTTAAGGATAATGATACGGTAATTATCAGAACACATGGCATTCCAAAAAATGATTTGAAAAATCTTAGAGCGCAAAATGCTAAAATCATAAATGCAACTTGTCCATTCGTAACAACCCCTCAACAAATTGTAAAAAAAATGTCAGTTGAAGGTTATTCTATTTTAATTTTCGGAGATTCAGATCATCCAGAAGTAAAAGGTGTTCAATCATATGCTGAGTTTCAAGATGATGTTCATATTGTATTAGAACCATCTGATTTAGAGAATATTATTTTTAAAAAAAATAAAATTGCTACTGTTGCACAAACAACAAAAAAGAAAGAAAAATATTTAGAAATAGTTAATTATTTAATTCTAAAAAATAAAGAGGTAAGAGTATTTAACACTATTTGTGATGCTACCTTTGAAAATCAAGATGCAGCTCGAGAATTATCAAAAGAAGTTGATATTATGATTGTAATTGGTGGTAAAAACTCTTCAAATACAAAACAGTTGCATTCTATATGCTTGGAAAATTGTAAAGATTCTTATTTAATTGAAAATGAAAATGAATTAAATAATTCTTGGTTTATAAATAAAAAACTTTGTGGTGTAACAGCCGGAGCAAGTACGCCCGATTGGATAATACAACAAGTAATAGATAAAATAGAATCGAATGAATAAAAGTTTTTAAGTCAATTTTCTGTATAATAGTCCCATTTAATAAAACTGGTAAATATGAAGGAATAAAATGGGTATCGAAGATATTGATTTAGGTGAAGACTTTGATTTTGAGCAAATGCTTAATGAGTCTTTCGAGAATGCAGAAAATAATTCTGTAGTTGATGGTGTAATTGTAGAAATCTCTAGTGAGAGAGTTTTAGTTGATGTTGGTCAAAAAATTGAAGGTCAATTAAATATTTCAGAAATTACAATTGGTGGTGAAATTAAGTATAAAGTGGGAGACACTATTCCTGTTATGTTAATGGGAAATAGAGGTGAAAGACCAAGTATTTCACATAAAAAAGTATTACAAAAAGAAAAATTTGATTCATTTGTAAAAACACACGGTGAAAATGTAGAAGATGTTACAATCGAAGCTAAAATCGTTTCTGTTAAACAAAGAGGTGGATTTATACTTGAAGATAATGATGGTTGTGAATATTTTATGCCTATGGCTCAATCTTACTTAAAAGCTGTTGGTGCAATTGGAAAAACAGTTAAAGCAAAAGTTATCAAAGTAAATAAAGCTCAAAATTCAATTATTGTTTCAAGAAAAAAATTAATTGAAGAATCAAAATCTGTTAAAGACAATAAAGTAACTGAAATTTTAGATAATAAAGAACCAGTTATTGGAACAATCAAAAAAATAACTTCTTATGGAATGTTTGTTGACTTAGGTGGAATTGATGGTTTAGTAAACTACAATGAAATTTCATATAAAGGTCCAGTAAATCCTGCAAATTATTATAGTGAAGGTGACGAAGTTAGCGTTGTAGTATTATCTTATGATAAAGCAAAACAACACTTATCATTATCTATTAAAGCCGCACTTTCAAATCCTTGGGAAGAAATTAAAGATGAGTTAGAAGTTGGAGATACTATTACTGTAACAGTTTCTAATTTTGAATCTT
>CAZDFZ010000163.1:0-3866 GCA_964504855.1 uncultured Aliarcobacter sp. | reverse complement strand
AGATATAGACCAAGAACGCCAATTTTCACATTTACTCATAAGAAAAAAGTTTTAAATTCATTAACTGCAATTTGGGGAGTTGAACCAATTGGGACTATTAAAGAAGGACAAGCTTCTAAAATGTTTCAAAAAATGCTTAAATCTTTAGAAAAAATTGGAAAATTAAAAAAAGATGGTTTATATGTTGCAACTGTTGGTTATCCAGTTGGAATGCCAGGAAGTACAAATACTATCAAAATCTTAACACCTTCAGAAATTGAATATTACTTAAATTTTAAAGATAAAAAAGAGAAATAAAAAAGTAAGGTTATTTACCTTACTTTTTTATAAGCTAATCAAAGTTTCATGATTTAAAGGTTTTTTATAGATTTTTAAATTCTTATTTTTTAATTCTTCACTGATATTATCTTCATAAAAAATCACTAAATTTTCAAAAGTTAGTTTTTCTACCTCTTTTATTTGTTCATTGTTTAATTTTGTTATATCAATAATAATTTTTGAATTTTTATTTTCAATTGATACTATTTGCTCTATTTTAGATAATTGTTTTACTTGATATTTTTTATTTAATTCAATGATTATATTAAAAAATGATATGGGATCATTATTTAGTATATAAACAATTTCTTTTTCTATTTGATCTGATTTTGTATTAAATTCTGGAATAGATTCAATTTTATTTTGATTGGTAGAAATATTTATTTCTTGATCACTATTTTTATCTGTATTAATAACTAAGTTATTGTTTTTTGGAATGGTTACTTCAAAAGTTGAACCAAAATCTACTTTACTAGATACTGATATTTTTCCATTTAAAAGAGTAACTAATTCTTTACAAATAGTAAGTCCAAGGCCAGTTCCTCCATACTTTCTTTTCGTACTTCCATCTAGTTGTTTAAATCTATCAAAGATATATTCTAGTTTATCTGTTGGAATTCCTATCCCTTCATCTTGAATTATAATTTTTATATTTTCATTGTCATTTTTAACTAAAAAATGTATTGTTCCATTTTGAGTAAATTTAATTGCATTACTTAAAATATTTTTTATTATTTGTTTGATCTTTTCATTATCGTTATATATGAAATTTAAATCATCTTCAACTTCAAAAATAAACTGTAAATTTTTAGCTTTTACTTGAGCATGAAACATTTCATATAAAGAAGTCATACTCTCTTTGATATTTATTTTTGAGTTATGTATTGGATTTTCTTTAGCATCTAATTTTGATAAATCAAGTACATCATTTATCAAATGCAATAGGTCTTTTCCACATTTATTTATAATTTCTAAATTTTTAACTTGTTTTTCATCGAGATTTTCAAATTTATTTTTCATCATAACTTCACTTATGATGTTAATTGAATTAAGTGGAGTTTTTAGTTCATGGCTCATATTTGCTAAGAAATCATCTTTTGATTTATTTGCTTCTTCTGCAAATATTTTAGCATCGTAGAGTTTTTTTGTTTTTTCATTAAGTTCTTTAATCATTGTAACAAAGTTTGAACTAAGTTGATAAATTTCAGAAATTTTAGTATCAAGAATTTCTACTTTAGAACTATTTTCTGATATTTGAGAAGTTTGATTAGATAAATCAATAATTGGTTTTGTAATAGAATCAGAAAAAACATTAATTCTTTTTAATAGTAAATAAAAGAAAACAACATAAAAAAGAAGAAGGAAAATAATGGCTGCATATCCAATTTTATTTGATAAATTTTTTAGATATTCAATTGATGAGAAAATATTTTCTTTATCAATTAAAATCATCAATTTCCAATGAGTTTCTTCAACATTTTGTTGCAAAGTTAAGTACTCTTTATCTCCAATTTTTAGAGTTGCATAATTGGCTTTTTTTTCTATTAAATCTTTAAAGTGAGAAGCAAAAGGACTTTTATTTGTCAGTATATTATACTCTTCGGGTTTTGAAATAGTTTTTAAAATAGAGTCTGTATATAAATGTTCTTTTAACTCTTTCAATCCAAGTAATGATTCTATTTTCTCAGGCATAGCAATAATCATACCTTCTTTATCAACCATAAATAAATTTGCATCATAAGGTAGTTTTCTATTTAAAATATTATTTACAAAACTATCAATTGTAATATCAAGTCCTGTTACTCCTTCTAAAAAATCTTTATTATAAATAGGAACTATACAAGATAACATCCAACCGTGTCCTGCTGGATCTAAATAAGCACTTGTCCAAACAGATTTTTTTTCAGGATTGTGTTTTAAATCAGCAAGATAATAAAAATTATAATCTTCCATTTGAATATGTGAACCATATTGTTCAGAAACATTTTCAATAAAAGGATAAAGTCTATTCATATTATCCCAAGTATTAAAGTACGCGGCATTTATATTTGGATTAAAATCAACAACACTTTTTAAAGATATATCCATAGCTTCTGTAAAAGTAGCTTTATTTATCTCATTTTGACCAATTTTTGTTTGTGAAGAATAATATAAGCTTGCTCCAATTTTATTTGTTTTATAAAATACGCCATTGGATGCAAAATCAAATTGAGGTTTACCATTTGGTAATCCGAATTGTTCAGGATGTGCCATAATATTTTGTTGTTCATATTGTAGCATTGAAGCCATTCTTGAAACTTCTGCTAATTTATCACTAATATTTGTTGCTTCATTTTCTAATATTGCTTGAGAGTGAGATTGAGCTTCATGTAAAAGTAGATTTATATTTTTTGATGAAATATAAGAATTAATAGAAAAATATAAAATAATTAATGCAACTTCAACCACTAAAATTGGTATAAGTGAGAATTTAATAAAGTGATTTGAAAGAATTTTCCCTAAATTCTTTTTCTTTATTAGAATTTTTTCCATATAATTTCCCATAAATAAATTATTTATGGGTATTATACACTAAAAGATTTACTTTTATAGAATAATAATTATTGAGAAAATTAAACTACATTTTGTAGTTTAATTTTGTTTGATTTTATTTAAAGCTTTTTCTAGTCTTTTGAAACCTTCATCCATTTCAGCTTTTGAAATAGTAAGTGCAGGAAGAAGTCTTAAAGTATTTTTACCCGCTTTTAAAACTAAAACACCTTCTTCGAAAGCTGTTTTAATAACAAGAGCTAATGTATCACCATCTTTTGCTCTAAGACCTCTCATAAGACCTAGACCAACATTGTGTGTAAAAATCTCTTTATTATTTTCATAAATTTCATTTAATTTTTTATTGAAATAAATTATTGTTTCATCTAAAGCACCACTATCTTTTATCTCTTCAAGTATTTCTAAAACCTCTAAAGCAGCAGTTGTCACAAGATAGTTTCCACCAAAAGTAGAACCATGATCACCTGGGCTAAAAATATCTTTTAGTTTAGTCATAATAGCCCCTATTGGAACTCCACCACCTAAACCTTTTGCTAAAGTTACAATATCTGGCTCGATTTCATAAAGATTTGCTGCTAAAAATTCACCAGTTCTATAAACACCTGTTTGAACTTCATCAACAATCAATAAAATATCTTTTTGCTTTAAATAAGTAGCTAAATCTTGAATCTCTTTTTTATCAAATGGTTGAACACCGCCTTCACCTTGAACAAGTTCAATCATAACAGCAACAGTTTGCTCATCAATTGCGTCATAAACTTCAGCCACAGAGCTTTTGTATGAAAAACCATCAGGATATGGAGCAAAATTTGGAGTGTGCATAGACTCTTGACCAGTTGCTTTTACTGTTGTTATTGTTCTTCCATGAAAAGAGTGTTCAAGTGTGATAACTTTGTATCTTTTATTTTCAAATTTTGTTTCACCATATTTTCTAGCTATTTTAATAGCTCCTTCATTTGCTTCAGCTCCACTATTTGAAAAAAAAGTTCTTACATCGT
>CAZDFZ010000162.1:0-3919 GCA_964504855.1 uncultured Aliarcobacter sp. | reverse complement strand
AAGTTTATATCCAATATTTCCAGATTGTAAATCAGGGAATACTAAAATATTTGCAAATCCAGCTACTTTTGAACCAGGTGCTTTTTTAACTCCAATAGATTCAACTATAGCAGCATCAGCTTGTAATTCTCCATCATAAGAGAAAGTTACATTTCTTTCTTCTAAAATATCACATGCAAATTGAACTTTATCAACTAATGGATGTTTTGCACTTCCTTTTGTTGAGAATGATAACATAGCAACTCTTGGCTCTAATCCAACAACAGATGCAGCAGTTGCAGCAGTTGCACAAGCAATGTCAGCTAATTGTTCAGCATTTGGTTCAGGAATAACAGCACAGTCTGCAAAAAGAATTAAACCATTGTCTCCAAATTTACCATCAGCCGTTTCCATAATAAATGTAGATGAAACAGTATTAATCCCTGGAGCTGTTTTAATAACTTGAATAGCAGCTTTTAAAACGTCAGCAGTTGGTGAATTTGAACCAGCAACTAATCCATCAGCATCACCAAGTCTTACCATCATACAACCAAAAAATCTTGGCTCAGTAGTCATAATTTCAGTAGCTTCTTCTCTTGAAAGATTTTTGCTTTTTCTTAACTCAACTAATTCATCAATATATTTATCAATGTTATCAAAATTTTTAGGGTCAACAATAGTTGCACCTTCAATATTAGCACCACATTTAGCAGCATCAGCTTTTATTGTTTCAACGTTCCCAATTAAAACAACATTTGCTGTTTTTTCTTCTAAAACTTGTTGTGCAGCTTTTAAAACTCTGTCATCTTCAGGCTCTGGAAGAACTATTGTTCTTAATTTTAATTTTGCTTTAGCTTTAATATTTTCGATTAAACCCATGTTCAGTCATCCTTTCTACTTTAAACTTTGTGTAAAGATTATAAATGAGAAACATAGCATTAAAATAGCAAATACTTATAATTTTACTAAATATAATTTTCCTATGATATTTCAAAAAAAGTACATAATTAGTGTATAAGTGTAATGAAAAGGCAGAATTACGCAATTTGTTAATATAGAGTTGCTGGCTTGATTTTTTATTGGTATTTTTATGGTATAGATGTACAAAAATTGTACATCTATTTCAATTTTTTATTTTTTGCTAATTGGTAACAAAAATTAGTTAAGTTTACTTAATTTATATGTATCTTTTGCAATAACTAGTTCTTCATTTGTTGGAATAATATAGATTTTTGTTTTAGATGTTTTAGTATTTATTTCTCTATTACCAGATTCTCTAATTTTATTTTTTTCAATATCCAATTCTATTCCCATAAATGATAATCCATCACAAACTTTTTCTCTTATTAAATCTGAATTTTCTCCAATACCAGCAGTGAAACAAATAGCATCAACTCCACCCATTAATCCTGCGTATGAACAAAGATATTTTTTAATTCTATTACATAGCATTTCTATAGTGATTTTTGATCTTTTATCTCCATCGTTTGAAGCCTTTATAACTTCTCTTAAATCAGAACTTATTCCTGAAACTCCTAAAATACCAGATTTTTTGTTCAAATAATCAAGTATTTGATTTGTATTTAAACCTTTTCTTTCCATTAAATACGGAATAACGCCAGCATCAATATCTCCAGATCTTGTACCCATGATTAAACCTTCAAGAGGAGTTAATCCCATAGAAGTACTAATTGATTTTCCATCTCTTACTGCACAAACAGAAGAACCATTTCCTAAATGACAAACTATGATTTTAGAATCTTTTTTATTTAAGATTTTAACCATCTCATTTGAAACATAATAGTGACTTGTTCCATGAAAACCATATTTTCTTAAGTGGTGTTCCGTATAATCACCATATGGAACAGCATATAGATAATTTTCAGGTGGCATTGTTTGGTGAAATGCTGTATCAAATGTTGCTACATTTGGAACATTTGGCATTAACTCTCTACAGATTTTAATTCCTAAAATATTTGTAGGATTATGTAATGGTGCAAGAGGAATTAATTCTTCAATTTTTCTAATTACTTCTTCATCAACAAGTGTTGATTCTTTAAAAAATTCTCCTCCATGTACAACTCTATGTCCTATTGCTTCAATTTCTTCAATTGAGTTTATTACTTTTGTTTCATCGTGAGTTAAAGTGTTTAAAACTAACTCAATTGCTTCTTTATGAGTAGGAATAGCAACTTCAAAAGTTAATTTTTTATTTTCTCCAATCTCATGCTTTAAAATACCATCTATTCCGATTCTTTCAACTAATCCACTAGCTTTTACTTCTCCTGTTTGAGCATTAATTAATTGATATTTTAAAGAAGATGAACCAGCGTTTAATACAAATACTAACATATATTTTTTCCTTTTATTTTAATTTTACTTTTGATGAATTTTTTAATTTAATAAAAATCATAGATGTCATAATAGCATCATTATATGCATCATGTTTTCCAAGACTTGGAATATCTAATTCATCCATAATTGTATTAAATCTTAAATCTATATTTGCTTGTGGAATTTTTTCAATTTTATAATCATAATAAATTGCAGAAACTTCATGAATTTTATTAGGAAGAGTAATTCCTAATTTTGGTTTTAAATATTTATTTATCATTGCTATGTCAAATTCTAAGTAATAACCAACTAAAGTTCTATTTCCAATAAAATGTAAAAATTCATCTATTACATTATTGATATCTTCAGCATCTTCTAAATCACACTCTCTAATGTGATGAATTTTTATAGCTTCTGCTTGAAGTTTAGTTTTTGGTTTTATAAATTTAACAAATTTTTTACTTGCAACAATAGTATTGTTTTTTATAATAACAGCTCCAATTGATACTATATCATCAACTTTTGGATTAAGTCCAGTTGTTTCACAATCAAAGCAAACATACTCTTCTTCTGATGGTTCATCAAATAAAAATTCGAAATTTTTATCTTTTAAATTTCTTTTATTAAAATATTGTGTTATAGCTCTAAACATAGTTCAACTTAAAGTGGAATTCTAATTTCTTTTTCAATTTATTTACAATTTTGAAAGACTCTTTTAGTAAATCTTTTTCCATAGTATTTAAATTATTTGGATTGATATAGTTATCAATAGGTTCATTTTTATCAAGTTTTTCTAAATTTGATTTTAAATTTATATTTGTTAAGAAATTAAATGCCATGATTAATTCAGTAGCTAACTCATTTTCAATAACACCTTTTTCATTTAATTTCATAATTCTTTTTGTTGTATTTGTATTAAAAAGTTTATTTTCTAAACTTAAACTTCTTATTCCTTGAACAATAATGAATATACCACCTTTTTTGATATTTATTTCATTTTTGTGTTTATCATCTTTATTTTTGAAAACAAATCCATCAAAAAATCCTAATGGCACATCAAAACTAGTAATAATTTTGGCAAAGTGAGCATTAAATTGTAAAGAATTTGTAGAGGCTTTAAATAAATATTCTTTTAATTCTCTTATCAATTCAATATCTCCTGATACACAAATTGCATCATAGAAAATTGCAAGATTCATAAAATTATCAGGTGAAGGTTGATTTATCCATGAAAAAATTAGATCTTTAAAATCTGAGACTTTTCTACACCAATAAGGATTCGAAACCATGATATTACCCTCACATCTAGGGAAACCGAAATCAACTAAAGTTTCAGTAAATTTAAATGTAAATTCTTCTAATTCTTTTTCACAAATAGTACAATCGTCTGCTAATATTATTGCATTGTCTTGATCAGTTTTTAGGATTTGTTCACCTCTTCCTTCACTTCCCATAACTACTAAACAAGATTTTTCATAAAGTTCAGTTGGTGCTAAAATTTTATATAGTTTATCTAATAATTTTTTATTTAATTGATTTACTAATTTAGCAATAAACTCTATTTTTACACCTTTTGCATTTAGTGATTTAATTATTTTTATAAATG
>CAZDFZ010000161.1:0-3951 GCA_964504855.1 uncultured Aliarcobacter sp. | reverse complement strand
CAACAGGTACTAATGCATGGGTTGGATTCTTCTCATCAGTAGCATTCATTTTATTATTTGTTGTACTTCCAATCGTTACTAAAATTGACGCTAAGAAAAGGGGATCACTATGAGAGAATTAAAAATTTTAGCAGTAGTAGTAGCTTTAACGCTTGTTACTTACTGGGGAGTTGAGCCATTTGCTCATTCTCAAATGCACCCTCATGTAGCACCAGCTGATTTTGCATTTTCTGATTTAAAAGAAAGTGTAAGTCCAGTTAAAGCACTAAAAGGTGATGCAACAAATGGAGAAACATTAGTTACTTCAAATTGTACAGCTTGTCACTCGATAGAGTCAAAAGGTTTCCCAAAAATTATGGATAATGTAAGTTCAGCAGCAGCTTATGGTGTTACACCTCCAGATTTAGGAAGTGCTGGAAAACTTTATAGTGCTGATTATTTAGCTGCATTTGTTCAAGATCCAGCAACTGCATCAAAAGTTGCACACAAATTTGTTGATGGTAAAGTTCATCCAATGCCACAATTTAACTGGATGCAACCTCAAGAGATTGCAGACATTGTTGCTTACTTACAATCAATTGCACCAAAAGAAATGTCAAATAAAGAAGTATATGCTGACGCTTGTCAAAGATGTCACTCTATCAAATATGCTGATATGAAAAATGGTACAATGGCTGCATTTACTCCAAAAGATGATATAAAAAAATATATGGGTAAATTACCACCTGATTTATCTCAAATGATTAGAAGTAGAGGTGAGCATTATTTAGAAACTTTCGTTAATGATCCTCAAAAACATCTTGAAGGTACAGCAATGCCAAGAGTTGGATTAACAGAAGAAGCTCAAGCTCAAGTTATTGCTTACTTAGAAGAAGTTGGTGATTCTAAAAAACATCAAAGAGAAGAATTAGGTCCTAAATTCTTAATTTATCTTGTGATTTTTGCAATCTTTGGTTTCTTATGGAAAGCAAGTAAATGGAGAGATGTTCACTAAGAACATCTCTTCTAAAATAGGAGAAAATAAAAGAAATTAGCGAAATTATTAATAGCAGCAACATTATTCATCACTGCTGCAAATGCAAATGATGTAATGCAAAAATCGATGTCAACTATGGAAAAAGGTATGACTCAAATTCAACAAGGTTTTTTAAATAATAATCTTCAGTTGATTAAAGATGGTACTAAACTTGTAAAAGAAGGTAGTGCACTTTTTTCAGATAAAAAAGTTATAAGTGAATATTTACCTGATAATAAAAAACATATGGTTAACGTTGCTGAAAATGCTTCAAAAAGAATTACTCTTGATATTGCTGAGTTAGAAACTAACTTAGATAATAAAGCTTTCATTAATGCAGCAAATGCATATTCTGATATGCTTAATGCATGTTCAAGCTGTCATTCAATCGTAAGAAATTGGTAATAAAAAAAGATAAACTTTTATAGTTTATCTTTTTTATAAAAGTATTTTTGCCCCTGCTGATATAATAGCTGTCTCAGAGCGAAGTATCAAATTTGATTTAAAACCAACTACAAAATCTTTCTTAAAAGTTTCTCTCTCTTTTTTTGAAAATCCACCTTCACAACCAACTACTAAAGTTTTTATTTGTTTTGATTTTTCATCAACACATACATCAGAAAAATCTAAAAAATAAGCATCATTATTTTCTTTTATAAATTGCTCTAAATTTTTACAAACTTCAAGTTTAATTATGTTTGATCTTCCACATTGAGTTGAAGAACTGATCAAAATTTTTTCTAATTTTTCTATATTTACTTTAAAATTTTTTTGAGAATAATCTGCATAAATAAATGTAATTTTCTCAACTCCCATTTCATTAAGAGAAGCTATATATTTTTCTATAGTTTTTGGATCAACAACACACCAACCAATATGCAATTTATTTTCATTAAGTAAAATTTTCTCTTCAAATGAAACTAAATCTAGAATTGCCTTTTTCTTATCAATAAAATTTAATTTGTACAAATAGATATTATTATCTTTTAAATTTCTGAAATAAATTTCATCATCTATTTTATGACGTCTTGCTTTGATTAAATAATTATAAACTTCATCTTTTATTTCTAAAATTTCTTTTCCACAAAATTCATCATAAGTAAACTGCATTTAAAACACCTTACTTATAATATAAACTGCAATTATCAAAGAAATTTCTATGGTATAAATCTTTTTTGCATAAGCATAAAATTCACTTTGTAACTCTATTTGATCATGTTTTATAACTCTCATTTTCTTATATCTTTTTATTTCTATAACTAACAAAAATATTGATGCAGGAATCATCAAAGCAATTGTAAAACTAAAAGTTTTTGCATAAAAAGCTACAATCATTCCTGTGTAAATTACTATTGCATTTGTTAAATGATACAATGGTGTCATAAATTTCAATCTTCTTGCCAAAGATATAAACTCTTTTTGAGTAGATACTGAATATAAATTAAATAACATTATTGCTAGAAAAAAATATATTATATAAACGTGGGTTTGAACCGCACTCTCCATTAATTCCATACTTGTTTATCTCACTTTTATAAAATTTTGGTATTATATCTTACTTGTCATAAGTTTTTTATTTTAATTTAAAGGTTATTTCGTGGCTATTTGTGTACAAAATGCTATTGATATCATTTCTAATCTAACAATTGATTTGAAATTTGAAATTGTTCCTATTGAAGATGCACTTAGTAGAATTTGTGCAAAAGATATTTATGCTACAACATCTTTACCAAAGTTTGATAATTCAGCTATGGATGGATATGCTATAATTTATAATGACAAAGATAATGAACTAAATATAATTGATACGATCTATGCTGGTGATAACAATAATAAATTATTAGAAAACAATAGTTGTATCAAAATTATGACTGGTGCAAAAATTCCAAGTAATACAACAGCGATTATTCCAAAAGAAGATACTGTTGAACTTAGTGATAATAAAATTAAAATTATAAAGAATGTAAAAGAATATCAACATATAAGAAATATCGGTGAAGATATTGATAAAAATGAATTATTAGTTAATATTGGTGAAGAGTTAAATTTTTCTAAAATTACACTTCTAGCAAGTCAGGGGATTTCTCACATCAAAGTGTATAAAAAACCTAAAATTGTAGTTTTTGCAAGTGGTGAAGAGTTAAAACTTCATTATGAAAAAATTGAAGATTATCAAATATATAACTCAAATACACCATCTTTAATTGCTAGATGTAAAGAGTTAGGTTGTGATGTTACATTTATAGGTCAAGCAAATGATAGTGTTGAATCAATTGCAAATTACATAAAAAATTCATTAGATGCTGATTTAATTATAACATCGGGAGGTGTTTCTGTTGGAGATGCAGATTTTACAAAAGAAGCATTAAACCAATTTAATTTTGAACAATTTTTTGATGGAATTAAAATAAAACCTGGAAAACCGACAGTTTTTGGGAAAATTGAAAACTCTTTAATGTTAAATCTTCCAGGAAATCCACTTGCATCTGCTTTGATTTTTGAATTATTTGGAAGATTAATTATTCAAAAACTTCTAGGTTCAAAAAATACTTTCCATAATTTTATTTATGGAAAAATAAATAGTGATTTTAAAACAAAAAGTGGAAGAGTTACGATAATACCAGGTTTTTTTGATGGAGAATATTTTGATATTTCAAATAAAAGATCTCCGGGAATGGTATCAACACTTGGGAAATGTAACTCATTGATTATTATTGATGAGAATCTTGAATCAATTAAAAAAGATAATTTTATTAAAATTTTACCAATAAACTGGAAATTTTTTACAAATGAAAAGAAGGATTTTTTAATATATGAATAATACTTTAACAAAAAAAGCAATATGTATATTAAGTGGTGGTATGGATTCAACTTTAGCTTCATACCTTGCAAAAAAAGATGGTTATGAAATAATTGCTGTTCATTTTAATTATGGA
>CAZDFZ010000160.1:0-3993 GCA_964504855.1 uncultured Aliarcobacter sp. | reverse complement strand
ACCAATAAAAGTTGATTATTTACTTACAAATTTTCACTTACCAAAATCAACACTTATTATGCTTGTAGCATCATTTGTAGGACTTGAAAAAACGCTAGAAATTTACCATGAAGCCATAAAAGAAAATTATAGATTTTACTCTTATGGTGATGGTATGTTAATTATTTAAGGAAAAAAAATGGCATATTATGTTTTATTTGATACAGAAACAACAGGAAATCAAGAAGAAGATAGAGTTATTCAATTTGGTGCAATGATAGTTGATCAAAAGGGAAAAGTTGAAGCTTTTGATGAATTATGTTCTAGTGAAATTCATATAAAACTTGAAGCAATGGAAGTTCATAATATAACTCCTGATTTATTAATTGGAAAACCAAAAGCCATAGAAACAAACTTTTATAAAAGACTTGAAGAGTTAAATTCTAGTGAAAATTATTTGATAGCCCATAATATCTCTTTTGATATGGGAATGATAAAAAAAGAGGGATTTGTAAATCAATATCAATTAATTGATACTTTAAGATGCGCAAAACACCTATTTGCTGAACTTCCTTACCATAGATTACAATATATAAGATATGCACTTGAATTATATAAAATTGAAGAATTAGAAGCAGCAAAACATAATATTACTATTAAAGCCCATGATGCTATTGGTGATGTTTTAGTGATGAAACTTTTTTTATCAAAACTTGTAACAAAATGTAGAGAAATTTATCCTGATTATAATCCAATAGAAAAATTAGCTGATTTAACGAAAACTCCTGTATTTATTCAAACTTTTAAATTTGGAAAATATAAAGGAAAAGATGTAGAGCAAGTAGCACGTGAAGATGCAGGATATTTAAACTGGATGAGAACAAATATGGAACTTGATGAGGATATGAAATATACTTTAGATAAAGTTCTAAAAGCCTAATTTATTTTTGAGAAAAAAGATATAAATTAAATATAACAATCGAAGCATTTAAAACAAAAAATGCTTTTTTGTTAAATACTGAAATAATAGAAATAAAAGCATAAAATATTATAAAATAAGTAGATGTTCTCACATCAAAAGAACTCATTTTATAATCTAAAAAAATCTTTATATAATCATCAAAATATCCACCAAAACCTAAAATATGCATAAAAATCTCAATAATATAAAATATTGCAAAAAGTATATTTATAGGAATTGATAAAAATTGTTCATAAGTAGTTTGAGGAAAATAAAGATGTGCAATTGGATTAAAAACTAAAAACATCCAAAAATCAAAGAAAATAATTTGAAAATATTTATTCAAATTTTTAAAATACTGAATGTATAAAAATATATAAAAAACTGCAATTATTGAAAACCAAAATCCCAATGAAAATAAAAATTGAGGGAAAAGTGCAATTACAATCAAAAAAGTATAAAATAAATTCAAATATGAAACAATTTTTATATTGGATCTAAGTAAAAAAAGACCTAAAATAAGCATCACAAATGCCCTTAAAAGTGAAGGAATAATATCTGTTAAAATCAAGGGAACAAAAGCCGATAATATGGGCTAAAAATTGAGAAAAAACCTTTTAGAGAATACATACATTTTAAACAATACCTCACATTTACCATTAAAACCTTTTAGATAATCTAAAAAACTGATATCCTTTGTGATAATAATCATATTTAAAATATCAAATTTTTTAACTTCTTCTGATTTGTCAATTTTTGTAAAAAAACTAAAATCATTTGCTTTTAATCTCAAAATATTATAATTGGATTTTTCATAAATACTTAGAACTTCTACTTTTGTTTGATAAATTTCTTCATCTATAAAATCTAAATATTTACTATACTCTATTGAAAGATTTATTATAAAAATTAAAATTAAAGAAGATATTGTGATAATTTGTTTATTGTATTGTTTTAAATTAATAATCATAAAAATTATTGTACTTAAACTTTTGTTTAATACAATAATTTTCAATTAAATATTTAAGATTTTTTCTTCCAAATATTTATTTGTGTAGAAGAAGAAAGATTTACTAATTCAACTAAATCAAAGCTATTTAGTTTTTCTTTCATATTTTCTTCTTTATATGTAGTTGGTGTAATAAAAATCAATAATCCATCTTTGTTTAGCCTATTTTGAATACCATCTAAAACTTTTAAAGGATTAGATACTCTTTCAAGTAAATTTGAGCAAAATATCAAGTCAAAATCTTTATAAATATCTTTTAAATTTGAAGCATCTCCTTGCATAAAAGATACTTTTTCTTTGATATCATCCAAATCTAAATCTTTTAAAGAGACTCTTTTTTCTTCAAAAATATCATTTAATTTTTCACCTTTATAAATCAAAGTATCATAAAGTTTTAATTTAACTCCTATATTTATTAGATTTGCTGAAAAATCAATTCCAATAACTTCATCAAAATCTTTTGCTAATTCAAAACTAGCACGACCAACTAAACAACCTAAATCTAAAGCTTTTCTTCTATTTATATCTTTAAAATATGGTTTTAAAATCTCTACAATTGTTGTTATTTCACTATTTTTATTTCCATAATGAGTTTGACAATATGAAGAGATTAATTCATCTGTTTCATAAACATTGTCATTTAATTTCGTTTTATACTCATTTGATGACTTCACATATCTAAATCCTGCGTGTTGAAAAAAATGTTTTCTAAAGGCATATCTAGCCTCTTTTAGCGTCTCATTTCCAAGACTTATAAATGATCCACCTTTTATTAAAGCATGTCTATCATCAAATGTTGGGGTTGTAAAATCATCATAAATAGGATGGGTAACAAAGTCATCAAAAGGATATGTTGGAGTTATACTCCATTGCCAAACATTCCCCACAACGTCAAAAAAATCATCAAATTTATATTTATCAACTGAAGATTGATTAAATTGAATTAAACCTATATTTGCTTCTTTTTTATTTGCATTTGTATATTCATATAAAGCATAATATTCATCTTCACTTGGAAGCCTAACTTCAAATCCTAATTTTAAAGATTTATAGGCACAAAAAGCTTCTGCTTCATAAACATTTACATCCACTGGATAATTAAGTGGCAAAGGAATCTCTCTATTTATTTCCCTTAAATAAAAATCTTCACCTTTTTTTATCCAAAAATGTGGACATTTAGTTTTTGTATAACTTAACCAATTTTTACCTTCAGTTGAAAAAAGTTCACTTCTTTCATAGCCATTTTCTTTTACAAACTCTAAAAATTCACCATTTGAAACCAAATATTTTGAAGCTTGAAAATCTTTTATAACAGCTTCATGAGAAGAAAATTCATTATCCCAACCATAATAAATAGGATTTTGTCTATCTTTTTGTAATATGATATTTGAGCCTTTTACATCTAAAAGTTCATTTATAGGATAAGCGTTTTCTCCTTCATTTTTATAAATAAAAGTTTCTTCATCTTTTAGAAATTTAATATCTAGTTCTCTTAAAAGAACAGAAGAAGTCTCTATATGTATATTTTCATGTTCTATTCCCATCAAAATAATCCACATAGGTGAATTCCAATTTATAGGAATTGAAAATTCTATTGTATCAATAATATTTAGAACAATATTTTTTACTTCATCTCTATAAGCTTGTGTCTCTTGAGGAGTTGGCCAAGTATAATTCTTTGAATTCAAATCATCCCAAGACATTTCATCAACACCAATTGCAAAAATAGATTCAAATAAAGGATTAACCCTATGTTTTATAATGTTTGCAAGAATTAGTTTATTAATATAAAAACTTGCAGTATGACCAAAATAAAAGATTAAAGGGTGTCTTAATTTATTTGGTTGTTCATATAAATATTTTTTATCTTTTAATAAATCAAAAAGCTTTTCATCTAATTCATAAGTTTGTAAAAACTGTTTTCTTATTTCATTTCTTTTCTCTTCAATAGTTCCAACGTCTAACTTAACACAATTTTTAATATACCCCATCAAATCCCTCTATAAAAATTCTACTTTTTTTATTTTATTGTTTTTTTCAACCT
>CAZDFZ010000159.1:0-4004 GCA_964504855.1 uncultured Aliarcobacter sp. | reverse complement strand
AAAGGATTTGTAAATGCAATAACTGGGTCTTTTTTATCAAAAAGTGCAAATTGAGGAAAGTTAAATAAAACTTCTCTTGTTCCAAATGTTGGAACAATTTGATTCATTTGTAACTCAACATTAAACCTACTTTTTACAAAATTAATCATTGATTCTCTTAAAAATGATTCACCAATAGTTGATGGATATTTTCGAAGAGATGCACTTGTATTTTGTAATTTTTCTTGTATAAAAGCTGGTGTTTCAAATTTTGGTTCACCAATAGTTAAAGCAGATAATTCATACTTTTCATTTGGAATAATTCCAGCTAATAATTCATTTAATTTTTCAAATGGATATTTTTCAAAATTCATAAATTTTTTTTCCTTTTATTCTTCAATTATTGGAATTAATAATTGATTATATTTATTTGAATTAAATGCTATAAAATCGCTATTTGTATATAAAAATCTAAACAAGAATTTTTTCTTAAACATTTTTTCTTTTAATGGTAAAAGCTGAAGCATATCTTTTTCTTTTTTCAATTCTCTAATAGGATTTTGTGCACTTGTAATAACTTCTATTTTTTCATTAAAAATTTTTGCTAAATTTTCAAAATGATCAATTAAAGAAGATTTATTATCTTTTTCTCCTATTGGATCCAAATCAAAGATTTTTGTTTTTATTTTTAATTGACTAGAAATATCAAAAACTATTGGAGAAATTTGTTCATAAGAATTTGTATCATTTAAAACAATAACTGTTCTTTTTACTGCTTTTAAATTCTCTTTTCCTAACTTAAGAATTGGAACTTTTAAATTTAAAACATTTTCAATATTTTCTTTATTTTTAAACATTTCTGCTGTTAATATCATCATTCCAATATTGTTTTTTCTAAAATCTTCTTTAACAATTTTATTAAAACCTTTATTCCCATAATCTATCAACTCTATAATTGAATTAAAATTTTTTAATTCATCTTTTATATAATCCATAATTTGAACATTTGTAGGTCGCGTAACTCTTACTATTAATAGATTATTTTTCAATTTTTGATTTAAATATTTTGCTTCATCAATAGCTTTTTTTACACTGTTATTATCTTGTAAATAAAGATCTAAATATAAATAAATATTTTTACCAAATGGCATAGGAAATTGCCCTTGAGTTTTTCCAATTACATTATAAACTTGCATTAAAACTTCAGGTTTTCCAATAACTAAAATTACATCATTTGGTTTTAAAACTAAAGAAGGTTTAACTGTCATCATTTTTTGATTTCTATATAAAGCAAAAATTTTCCATTCTTTTTGCTCAATTGAACCTATATATCTATAGGCATAAGAACTTCCAAATGGAATTCTTATTTCCATAATTTCACCCTGTCTTAGTCCAATATTTTGAGCTAAAACTGGAATATTTGGTAATTTTTCTACCATTCCATTTGCTAAAACTTCAATTCCTTTATAAATTCTAACCATGGGATCATTTATTTTTAATCCCCAATAATCTAAAACTGTCATTTGAAGATTTTTAGTATGCTCTTTAATATTTTTAATAACATTTAGCATTTCATCTTTTGAATTTAAAGCTATTAAAACTTCAGTATGGATATTTTTATCTAGCACCATGGCTAATTTAGATTTTGAAGTTGGATCGAATTTATAAAATGTAAAATTAGAAGGTTTTTGTACAGGTAAAATCAAATCACTCATGTAAATAACATCGTAACTATTTTCAACTGTATTAGCTTCAACAATTCTTTGCATTAATTTTTTGGCAACAATACCATCAAGTATAATTAATATTTTTTTCATGTGGCGATTATATCTTTTAAGAGCTATAATCTTACTTTAGATACAATTAGATTATCAAAAAAAAAGGTTTATATAATTTATGGAATTTAAAATTGACGCAACTTCAAATAATGCAAGAGCATGTACTATAAAAACAGCTCATAGCACTATTTTAACTCCTGTTTTTATGCCCGTTGGTACTCAAGGAACAGTAAAAGCACTTGATGCAAATGATATGCTAGAACTAGGAGCAAAGATAATACTTGGGAATACTTATCACTTATACTTAAGACCAGGAAGTAAGCTTGTAAAAAAATTCGGTGGACTTCATGGTTTTTCAAAATTTCCAAACTCATTTTTAACAGATTCAGGTGGATTTCAAGCATTTTCACTAAGTGACAATAGCAAACCTGATGAAAATGGAATTATGTTTAAATCTCATATTGATGGAAGTAAGCACTACTTTACTCCTAAAAGTGTTCTTGATACTCAATATGATTTGGGTAGTGATATTATGATGATTTTAGATGATTTAGTGGCTCTTCCAAATACAAAAGAGAGAATTGCAAAATCAATTGAAAGAACTACAAAATGGGCAAAAGAAGCAATTGAGTACCATATGGAACAAAAGGCAAATGGAATTGGTGTAAATCAAAATATATTTGCAATTATTCAAGGTGGAACAGACAAAGAATTCAGAAAAATGAGTGCTGAACAACTTTGTGCATTGAGTGATTATGATGGTTTTGCAATAGGTGGATTAAGTGTTGGTGAACCAAATGCCGATATGTATGAAACTGTTGAGTGGACTACTCAATTTATGCCAAAAGATAAACCAAGATATTTAATGGGAGTTGGAACACCTGAGGATTTAATAGAAAATATTGAACGTGGTGTTGATATGTTTGACTGTGTTATGCCTACAAGAAATGCAAGAAATGGAACACTATTTACATCATTTGGAAGATTAAATATCAAAAAAGCTGAATTCAAAGAAGATGAAAAACCAATAGACACTGAATGTGAATGTTATACTTGTAAAAATTTTAGTAGAGCATATTTAAATCACCTGTTTAGAGCAGGAGAAATTACATATTTCAGACTAGGTTCAATTCACAATATTCATTATTATTTGGATTTAATGAAACAAGCAAGAGAGGCTATTCTTGCAAATAATTGGGTGGAATTTAAAAAAGAGTTTTACTCTAAAAGAAGCAAATAAACTCTTTTTAGCTAGAATTAAAAATACAAAAAATAAGGATAATTTTTATGGTAGTTGATGATAAATTAATAGCAAAATTAGCAAAACTTTCAAGTTTAGAAATTGATGATTCAAGAAAAGAAAAATTAAAATCTGAACTTGGGGATATTATAAACTTTGTTGAAAATCTAAACGATATAGATGTTAGTCATATTGAAGCTACATTTAGTACAATTGAAGGAGGAACTCCTCTAAGAGAAGATGTTTCAAAACAAGATTTAGAACTATCAAACCATATTTTAAAACATTCACCAAAATCTGAAGATGGATACTTTATAGTTCCAAAAATCATAGAGTAAAAAATGATTACAGTTTACGGTATAAAAACTTGTGGAAGTGTTAGAAATGCACTAAAATTTTTTAAAGACAACAATATCGAAGTTGAGTTTTTTGATTTCAAAAAAGATACTCCTTCAAGTGAAAAAATCAAATCTTGGACTTTAAAAACTGATATAAATGTGCTTTTTAACAATAAAGGCACAAAATATAAGACTCTAAATTTAAAAGAGTTAAATCTTGATGCTAACGGTAAATTTGAGTGGTTATGTAAAGAGCCACTACTTTTTAAAAGACCTGTTATTGAGTTTGATGAAAAAGTTTTAATTGCTTGGGATGAAGAAGTTTATAAAAAAACTTTTTTATAAAATTTTAGAATAGAGTTTCTATTCTAAAATTTATAACCTACATTGAAATAGTGTGCAACTCCTTTTGTAGCAGTTTTTTTATTGTTGAAAACTTCACCGGCTTTTCATTTATTCTTGTCCTCCTTTTTCTTCTTTTAACTGTTCTAATCCAGCTTCCTCTATAAGATCATCATCCACAAAGCGCAAGCTGTCTAACAAATCCTTTCCTGTCATATCCAAATGCCCTCACTTTCCAGATATTTTTTTAACCGCCCACGTATTCTATGTAGCCTCACCTTTGCACTGCTCTCACTTATCTGCATCTGATGCGCCAGATCTTTTATG
>CAZDFZ010000158.1:0-4017 GCA_964504855.1 uncultured Aliarcobacter sp. | reverse complement strand
GATGAGCTTTTACGAATTGACTCAAGCAAAAATCAAACAACTATTTATGAAGAATTAAAAGATCTATTTACACTTCAAACTCTTCCATTTAGAATTGAAAGCTTTGATAACTCTCATATGATGGGACAAGCAACTGTTGGAGCTATGATTGTATGGAATGAAGAATTAAACTCATTTGATAAAAAAGCTTTTAGACATTACAATCTTGAATCAAAAGATGAATACGCTCAAATGAGAGAGATGTTAATACGAAGAGTTGAGAGTTTTGAAAAAAATCCAGCCCCAGATTTATGGATTATTGATGGTGGAGAAACACTTTTGAAATTAGCTTATGATATTGTGTTATCAGTTGGAGTAAATCTTGATATAATTGCAATCGCAAAAGAAAAATTGGATGCAAAAGCTCACAGAGCCAAAGGTGCTGCAAAAGATATAATTCACTACAAAGATAAAAATGGTGAATTTAAAAAGTTAAATTTATCAACAAGTGACAAAAGATTGCAGTTTGTACAAAGACAAAGAGATGAAGCCCATAGATTTGTAATCAATTTTCATAAAAAGCAAAAAAGAGCAGAAGATAAACAAATATCATTACTTCAAATAAATGGTATAGGAGAAGCAAAAATCAAAAAACTTCTTTTATATTTTGGAGAATTTGAAAAAATCAAAAATGCATCTGTTGAAGAATTAAAAAATGTTTTAAATGAAAAAGATGCAATTATCATATCAAATTATTTTATTCAACCAAAGGATTAATTTTGGCAAAAATTTTATTAAATAAAGAAAATTTATTTCACAATTTTGAAGTTATTTCAAAGCAAACAGGTTCAGTTGAAAAAGTGGCTGTAGTATTAAAAGACAACGCTTATGGCCATGGACTTTTAGAAATTGCAACTCTTGCAAGTGAGTTTGGAATCAAAAAAGCAGTGGTAAAAAGTCTTGAAGAAGCTATTATCATAGAAAAATTATTCGACGATATTTTAATCCTTGCACAAAAAGATGTTCACACTTATTCACATGCTTTTCACATAGCATTAAATAGTTTAGAGAATATTAAAAATTTGCCTGAAAATATCAAAGTTCATATCAAAGTAGATACAGGAATGCATCGAAATGGTATTATGCCCCAACAGCTAGAAGAGGCTATTTTAGGGCTTAAAGAAAGAAATATTCAAGTAACAGGCGTATTTACACACCATAAAGCATCAGATGAATTATCAACTGATTTCTTCTGCCAAAAAGCTGTTTTTTCTAGGGTAAAAGAGGATGTGAAAAAAATATGTGAAAAACTTTTACTACCCCTTCCAGCCTTCCATTCATGCAATTCAGCAGCACTTTTTAGAACATCAAACTTCAATGAAGATTTTGCTAGAGTTGGAATTGCTACTTATGGATATTTAGATAATGCAGGAGTGTTTAACTTCCCTACTTTAAAACCTGTTATGTCTCTTTGGGTTTCAAAATTATCAAGTAGAACTTTAAAAAAAGGACAAAGTGTTGGATATGGAGGAACATTCACTGCAACTGAAGATATGATTGTTTCTACTTATGATGTTGGGTATGGAGATGGTTTTTTAAGACTAAATGAAAGAAATTCATATACAACTCCAAAAGGTTATAAAGTTCTTGGTCGAGTTTCAATGGATAATCTTTCACTAAACACACAAGATGAAGAAGTTTGTATTTTTGATAATGTTGAAGCTTTAGCTAAAGAACACGATACAATCACTTATGAAATCACTACAACTCTAAGTCCAACTATAAAAAAAGAGATTATTTAAAAAAGGATAAACCCGTATGTTAGAAGTTTTATTATTGTCATTTGCACTATCTATGGATGCATTTGCTGTTTCTATTGGACTTGGTGTAAAAGCACAAACTTTTGATAAAAGATTAGCATTAAAAGTTGGTCTATTTTTTGGATTTTTTCAAGCATTTATGCCTTTAGTTGGTTATCTTGCTAGTATTGGATTGGGAAGTTTTATAACTGAAATAGACCATTGGGTTGCTTTTGTTCTTTTAGGTGGAATTGGTGGAAAGATGCTATATGAAAGTTATCAAGAAAAAACTGAAGAAGAGATAGCAATAGTTACAAATAAAGTATTACTTTTATTGGCAATTGCTACAAGTATCGATGCTATGGCTGCTGGATTTACACTTGGATTGCTAGATTTGAATCCATTTTTATCGATGCTTTTAATTGGTATTATCACATTTTTATTTAGCTTTGGTGGAGTGTTTGTAGGAACTAAAGGTGGCTCATTTTTAGAAGATAAAGCTGAGAAACTTGGTGGAATTGTTTTAATTGGAATAGGATTAAAGATTTTGATTGAACATACTTTGTTTTAGCTTTAAAAAGCTAAAACAAAGCTACTTAAATAGACACATCCTCAAAAACAAACTCTTTCCCACATTCCACACAATAATCCACAAACATTTCAAAATATTTCTCAACCTCATCTTTATCATATCCAGCCAAAGAAATCACAACTTTTCTTTTATCACCTATGATTTTTGGTAAAGAAGAGAGTTCGATATTTAAAGGGATTTTTTTCATGATATCTATTAGGTCATTTTCACTTGCATTTATAGTCATAACTTTTCGATATTTTTCTATATCTGATTTAGCATATAATTTATCAAGTGCCTCTACAATCATAGCTTGACTCATAGATGGAAAACCAGGTGTAAAGAAAAATCTATCTTCTAAATAAAACCCAGATACATTGTTTACCACATTTTTTAGAAGTTTTGCATTTATTGGTAAATATGCCATATTTATTCTATGTGGATATGATTCAGCTCCAAATTGATTTATGATATTAGTTTTTGCCTCTTCATGAAACTCCATAACCCCAGAAGTAAAAGCATCAGCAGCCACAACTCTTGTAAAATCATCAGGAGTAGCACCAATACCACCAAAACAAAACATAACAGAATTTGAATCATTTTTTATAAGATTAAAGATATTTAACATCATTAGTGGGTCATCAGTGATTACAAAAGAGGCTTTATGTTCCCAACCACGACTCAAAAGTTGGGCATTTAAAAAAGAGAAATGAGCATCTTTTCGACGCCCATTTAAAAGTTCAGTTCCGATTATTACACTATAAAAATTTGGTTTTTCTATTGGCATAATTTAAATTTTTGATTGGATAAATTCTTCCATCTCATCAACTATCTCTTTGATAGTTCCCTCACCATTTATCACTTTTAAAAGCTCTTTTTTTGTATAAAAAGCTCTTATATCTTCAAGTGGTTGTGTATAAACTTTCATTCTGTTATTAAACACTTCCACATTATCATCAGCACCCCTTGAACGCCCAAGAACTCTATCACGTGCTACTTCTTCTGATACTTCAACCTCTATAACATTTACAAGTTTTACTTCATCTTCATTTGCTAGATATTTGTCAAGTTCGCTCATTTGCTCTAAACTTCTTGGATACCCATCTATGATTATTACATCTGTTGGAGCATTTTTAATAGCAGTTAAAATAGTCTCAATAGCTATATCTATTGGCACGATGTTTCCAGCACTTATATAAGTTTCGATTATTTGACCTCTTTGAGATCCACTTACAACTTCAGCTCTAAACATATCTCCAGTTGAATAATGAGTGATATTATTGTGTTTCGCAGCAATTAATTCAGCATCTGTAGTTTTACCACTTCCAGGTGCCCCAATAATTAAAAATAATTTCTTCATTTATGACCTTGTTAAATTTATGATGTCAAGATTGTAGCAAAAATCCTTTGAATTCTTTATGTAATATTAAAATTTTACATATACTTAAAACCTTATGTGTTATTAAAAGCTTTTTCAATACAATACGCAAAAAATTACGAGGATATAATATGAATTTAATGCTATTTGGTGCACCAGGTGCTGGTAAAGGGACACAAGCTAAGTTTCTAATTGAAAAATATAATATTCCACAAATCTCAACAGGTGATATTTTAAGAGCTGCGATTGCAGATAAAACAGATATGGGAATGGAAGCAAAAAAATTTATG